>CAZLDP010000624.1:0-1896 GCA_964558145.1 uncultured Prolixibacteraceae bacterium
CTTCATTGATATCCCTGTTGATTGCCCAATCTATTGCTCGCGCCATATCTTTAACGTTAATGAGGGGCCTCCATGGTGTTCCATCGCTCAGGATTGTTATGTTTTTGGAAGCAACTGCACCTGCAACAAAATCATTTAAAACCAGATCCAATCTAAGCCTGTCAGTCATTCCGCAGGCAGTGGAGAATCTTAGACTTGTGACCTTAAATTCTTTACTGGCTAATGGCTTTATGTCTCGCTCTGTGTAAACCTTTGACTTGGCATAGGCAGTGAGAGGGTTAAGCATCGATTCCTCTGTTCTCGCAGAGTCTTCAGCCGCCCCATACATGCTACAACTTGATGCATAGACAAATGCATGGACGCCCACGTCCTTCGCTTTCTTTGCAAGTTCAACACTACCACGATGATTGACGTCTAATGTAACCTCTTCAAACCTATTTCCCATTGGATCGTTTGATATCGCTGCGAGATGCACAATAGCATCAACACCTTCTAATATTTCGCGGGAAGTCTGCCTCACATCGTTAAAATACTGTATGTCTACCCGACACTCCGGAAGGATAGCTTCCGTTGTAAGACAATGAGCAAAATATCCTATGTCTAACCCTAAAATGATAGCTTCAGGATAAGAACTTCTTAGCTGTTTCACCACAATTGGCCCTACATAACCCATATTTCCTGTCACCAAAATTTTCATGTGATTCTCCCTTCTTTATTCAGAGCTTATCAAGCTGTTGCCTGTCTCAATATTGCCGTTTATACTTTCATTACCCACGGCGGTTTTCCTGACTCCCACAAATCCTCTAAAATGTTTTTTTCTTTTAATGTATCCATGCATGACCAAAAACCATGGTGCTTAAAACCAACCAACTGTCCATCCCGGGCAAGACGTTCCAAAGGTTCACGCTCCCAGATTGTTTCATCTCCCTCAATGTAGTCAAGAGCCTTATGATTAACAACAAAGAAACCTCCGTTTATCCATCCATCATCAGTGAGAGATTTCTCTTCAAATCGACAAATTTCACAGTCGTTAAAAGAAGTCCTGCCAAAACGTGCAGGAGGGAGCACAGTCGTCATCGTGACAAGTTTGCCATGAGACTTGTGAAATTCACGCAGCGTTTTAATATTAACATCACACAGACCATCACCATACGTGACCATGAAAGTATCTGAGTCGACCAGCCATTTTTGGAGCCGTTTTACCCTTCCACCGGTCTGGGTATGCAATCCTGTGTCTACAATATGAATTTTCCAATTCGGCTGTTTGCCATCATGAATAATCGTTTTGCCTGTCTCCAGGTCAATCGAGATGTCATTATTAATGGCATAGAAATTGAGGAAATAATCTTTAATAATTTCTGCTTTATACCCAGCAGCAATGATGAATTCATTTATCCCATGGAAGGCATAGATATTCATGATATGCCATAAAATTGGTTTCCCCCCGATTTCAATCATTGGTTTAGGTTTAAGGTGGCTCTCCTCACTAATGCGAGTACCCAGACCACCTGCCAGGATAACTACTTTCATATTTACTCTCCTCTTCTCACATATTTACTTTTGAGAATGCTCATTATTAGAGCTGAATAAAATTCATTCTTCTGCTAAGGGCAGAGTTTGTTATTTCTTACTTTCCTTATACATATTTCTGGCTTCTGTCGCCATTCCAACAAAGACGTTTAAATTCCAGTGTTGATTAAAAATGCCCTCGTCATTTCTGCTCAGCCTTGCTGCCCCTAAACGTAGAATTTTATTCAAGATATCCAGATACAAACGTACCGGGATTCCCCAAAGGTGCGGTTTCCCTTCAGAACGTACTAATCCTGAACGATAAACACCTCTCCCATATCGAATAGCCCTGGCCAATATCCATCGCCTGTCCATTTGAGATGATCT
>CAZLDP010000625.1:0-1895 GCA_964558145.1 uncultured Prolixibacteraceae bacterium
GCTGCGGAGTATCTAGTTTATCCTTGTTTCTCACTAAAATAATTTAAGTGTTCGTCATCAGCATATAATTTATTTATCTATCTTACTCTGTTTTTTGCAACAAGCTGCGGGGAAATGCCCACTTTTGAATTATATGAATTCTTCAAAGACATTATGATATCATTAAAAAAAGCAACTCACTAAGAAGTGATTTGTATAATAATGATTAAGGAATATATATGACTAACGAAATATTCTTTGGGGATAATTTAGATATTTTGAAGACAATGCCATCTGAGTATTATGATTTAATCTATATTGACCCCCCATTTAATACGGGGAAAATACAGCAGCGAACTCAAATAAAAACTGTTCGCTCTGAAAATGGTGATCGTGTTGGATTCCAAGGTGAAAAATACGAGACGGTTAAGATCGGTAGAAAATCTTATGCGGACATATTTAATGATTTTTTGGGATTTCTTGAGCCTAGGTTGAAAGAAGCTTATAGAATACTCAAGCCAAATGGTTCAATGTATTTTCATATCGACTATCGAGAGGTTCATTACTGCAAGATATTACTTGACAAGATTTTTGGTAGAGAATGTTTTTTGAATGAAATAATCTGGGCATATGACTATGGAGCAAGATCAAAAAACAAATGGCCAACAAAGCATGATAACATTTTATTGTATGTAAAAAACCCAAACGATTATGTTTTTAATTATGATGAAATAGAACGTATTCCTTACATGGCTCCTGGTTTAGTTGGACCAGAAAAAGCCAAACGTGGGAAAACCCCAACCGACACCTGGTGGCATACTATTGTCCCCACAAATGGCAAAGAAAAAACGGGTTATCCAACACAAAAGCCATTAGGAATATTGAAACGAATAATTCAAGCGTCTAGTCCTCAAAATGGCCATGTAATGGATTTTTTTGCCGGAAGCGGAACGACAGGAATAGCTTGTTTAGTTTTGGGTAGAAAATTCACCTTAATCGATAACAATCAAGAGGCAATGGAAGTTATGGCAAAGCGTTTTGATGGAGTTGCTAATATTGTTTGGCATAATTTTGACCCGAAACCTTATCAAAAAATTGATGGGTTTCAAGAAAATTTACCCATTTAGAATAATTATTTTACAGGAAGAAATAATGACTATTGATCGTGAACTTGAATATTTATATTCAATTGCAGATTCCCTTAAATCATTTTACATCGTAGACGAAAAATATGATCCTTGGAAAAATAGTCCGTTCGGATGGATCAAAACTCGTCCATCACGTCAAGAGGGTAAAATTGGCGAACAGTTAGTTGCTGAATGGTGTAAACTGAAGAACTTCACTGTTTCGAAAAGTGGGGATTCAGAGGCTGACTTAATTATAAATGGGTACAGGGTAGAGGTAAAGTTTTCAACTATATGGGAAACTGGAATATATAAATTTCAACAATTGAGAGATCAGAGATATGAATATGCGTTTTTTCTTGGCATATCGCCATTTGCGGCTCATAGCTGGTTTGTATCAAAAGAAATATTAAAGTTATATGTAATAGGGCACAAACCACAACACGCCGGAAAAGCGGGTTCCGATACTTTCTGGTTAGATTTTCCTGTAAATAAACCACCTGAATGGCTAGAGCCTTATGGAGGCTCATTGTCTCAAGTATATCCAATACTTCAAAGGGAAATAGGAAAAAATAAAGACGATATAATTATTAGTAATATTAATTAGTTTGTTTATTCTAATATCAATTTATATAACGATTTGTTTATGAAAAATTATTGAGAAATCCCTGTTCTTGCAGGGTACCCTGCGGGTAGGCTGCGCACTCTCCCGACCATGCAAGGCTTATGACCTTCATGTCTCAAAAATGATTACCCGATTATCACAATCGTCAATCAATAATGATATAAATG
>CAZLDP010000626.1:0-1894 GCA_964558145.1 uncultured Prolixibacteraceae bacterium
GCGTGAAAGTTAGATTATACGGTAGTAGGGTACATGGCCGACATCTCAATGATTTCCGATGGTTGTAATCTGGCCACCAGTATTTTTTCATCATAGTCGAAGATAAACCTTTGAACCCCCTGCCGTACGAATTTAATTTGGTCTGGAGACAGGTTTGTTTGGGCAACCAATCGCTGAATTGTCAGTATTGAAAATAACAGAAAGATTAAAGTCAATTTTTTTGAAGACATCGGATATTATTTGATATAGAGTATAACTTGTTGTCAATTGAAAACAAGTACTGAAATATTATTAAAATGGTCATTTATAATTTCATGAATCAATGATAATATGCTTTGCGGCATAATTTCATAGTTGATGATTACTTTTTTTTAGAAAAATTGGTTTTAAAGGCTCAATACCCAATTTACTTATAGCATTCATCGTTTGTTCAATGTTGTTCACCAATGGGAAATCGACCCCTAAGTCAAACAACATTTTTATCTCTTCTGGTGAATCAATTCCAAAATAGTTTACCCTGATACCGTTTTCTTTCAGTTTCCTGACAATTTTGGTAAAGCCGGTCATATCTGATGGTTTAACGAGTTGAATGAAATCAGCATTCAACCAGATGGTTTCATCGGCATATCCTAGCGCCGATCCCTGTCGCTCCATATTATAAATTTGTATTCCGGCAACAGCCTCTTTTGCCTGGCATGCCGCTTCTGCACTGCATGTCAGGATAGTCTGATTTAGCCAGCCCTGTGATTCAACCAACCGTGCAATCATCGCCGGCAGTTCACCCTCTCCCTTGATGTGGATATTAATCCATACATTGAGAGGCATCTCATTCATTACTTCTTCAGGAGCCGGGATTTGTATGCCTGTAAATTCCGGGTTTTTCCAGCTTCCGGCATCCAAATTCCTGATTTCACTGAAGGTCAGATTTGACACTTTTCCTTTTCCGTTAGTAGTACTGTCGACGCTTGCATCATGGATCACCACCATTTGTTTGTCTTTGGTAAGCCATATATCGAACTCAATCATGTGGGCACCAGGTTCCACAGCGGCACGAAATGCCGGAATGGTTTTTCGGGATGGCTCCCCATTGCCCCACGGTGGGCGCACAAACCCCTTTCAGGAGTTTAAAAATCGACGATGTCTTTTTAGTTGAAAGACACCCACAGAAGAAAATAAGAACGAACAGGAATGCCATTCGTGTTTTTGTTTTCATTCCGGCTATGTTATATTTATGCATAAAGGTATGGAACCAGCGCGCAGGCGCTGGTTCCTGGAAGTCTCTCCCTGTTGATTACTGATCTCAAATTTGGATTGCTTGCGACATTCAATAACCTGGATTCTGCCACAATACCTTTTCATCCTGATAACGATTCAATTCATCGAATGGGATTGGGAAAAGTATCTGATGAGATTTCATACGAAATCTTCCCTCGTCCTGAACCGGATTGGAAAGTTTGGCATTCATAACATCCATTGCAATTCCCCAACGGATTATATCCATCCAACGCAATCCTTCGAAAGCAAACTCTACGCGACGTTCCTTAATGATTGCATTCCGAAACGCTGCTTTATCCGGAGTTGTAGTCGAAGACAACGGTGTTAGATTTGCACGGGCACGTACCTGGTTAATAATATTGAAGGCTTCACCGGTAGCCGAATAGGCTTCTTCATTCAATACTTCAGCATACATTAATTTCACATCGGTAAATCGAAGAATTGGCAGATTTACCCCCCAATCATCGTTCACTTTTGGAGTATGTACATCGGCATGATGGAATTTACAACCAAAGTAGTTTATGTTATCAACTCGTCCCGACCAAGTAATACCGGTTATAATGGAAAGATCTTTCCTTAGGTCGCCAGTTTCATAAGCTGAAACAAGATCCGCAGAAAT
>CAZLDP010000627.1:0-1891 GCA_964558145.1 uncultured Prolixibacteraceae bacterium
GTGTCCCTGACCCAAATCCCCAGACGAAACTTACCGCCCTCAACTCATTTCACCGTAGCTGCTTTAGCCGACAATACACGGTTATCATGGATATACCTTATCTCCAACTCATTTTCACTCGCTTCCTCCACGATTTTGGTCAGATCGGAGATGCTTTCGATTTTCTTTCGATTAACCTCCACGATAAAATCACCGGGTTCAATGCCTGAATCCTTTACCGGAAGTACTTCCCGGCCATCCGGAGTTAGTACACCGGAGATCCCAACCACCAGAAGTCCCTTCACATAAAGCTTGATCCCCACTGTATTCCCACAGACCATCAGTTCTCTGGCAGGGATTGCATTAACCTGAATATCCTTGATCGGAACGACGCCGAAAAGACTGAGTTGAATTGTGTTCTGGCCGTAATTCGTACATTGGAGGGTATATGGGCTTGTAAACATGGACTGCTTCACATCGTCCAGTTTTTGGATATGGATTCCTGCGGCCTCTGCTGAAAGCTGGAGCTGAAAGGGTGTAAAGAATTCAACCCGGTATTCTTCTCCGGCCAGTACGGTCATTTGGTTGGGCGTGAAAGCCACCAGCGAGATATACAGGGTCATGATGATGATCAGCAGCAGAAAGCTCAGTCTGAATACAGAATTTTTGAAATTCATTTCACACGCTCCAGTCACGATGTATTCGTAGCCGGACGCTTCCCCGTCCTGCAAGCGTTCATGGCTACATCCATGATGTTGTAATGCTTCCGTACGGAACGCATTTTTCTGCGATGTGTACGGGTGTTCTTAAGTTAACCTGAGCGTGAAAAAATTATTCGAATGAAAAAGATTCCAGATGGTCCGTTCCTGGAATCTTTTAACATTTTATAGACTTATACATAGATTACGACCTGAATATTTTGGGTGGTTTTTCAGTGATGACTCATTTCAAACAGGTCAATCCCGATTATGGTTTTTACAGAACGATTTATCGTGTAACGGCATATCAGCCCAGCCAGTTGATGACATCCATCGTATCCTTAAAGCAGGAGGACTTTAAGAAATCATCGGGATACTTTTCGGAGCACAGCATGGGGTGTCTGCTGCAGGAAAGAACACCCTTTTGAATATATTCGGCTTTGGAGATGGCCTCGTTTCCCCATAGGAACCAGTGCAGATCCGGTCTTTGCGTGGAGATATAGCCAAACAGCTTTTTTGCAAACTCCTCCCAAATGTGCCGGTGGCTGTTGGGTCTGTTCAGTTCGCAGGTCAGGTAGGTGTTCAGAAACAGAACCCCCTGGGCTTCCAGAGAATCAAACAGCTTTGCAGGCGGAAGGATCGGAAAAGTATTGTCTTTTATTTCGGTCAGAATATCGGAAAACTTGCAGATGTCCTCATAACGGGTGATCCCTCGGTAGGTTTTGTGGATGAGGCGTACGATGTTTTTCAAAGACACCTGCCGGAAGGGCTGGTCCCACGATTTCAGACCGCCAACCTCAAAGGATCTGCCGGTGGCAACCCCGGGTTGAAAATAAACATCCTGGCCGATGATGCAGACCTTTGCACGGTTTAAATCCCAGGTCAGCAGTCTTAATATCCGATTCCGGTCCGGAGTATAGTTGGAACCGATTTTTTCCTCGATGATCCGAAGCATGGACAGGATTTCATCTGTGAGGAAAGGGTTCCACGAAGGTGATATTTTATCAGGAAGCATGCTTAAATCCCCTTTTAGCGTTACATGCCGGTATTACGGTGCTGTTTTCTTCAGTTTCATGATCTGATCCCGCAGTTCTGCTGCTTTTTCAAACTGCAATTCCTTTGCGGCGGCTTTCATTTCAGCAGTCAGCTTTTCGATCTGTTGTTTACGCTGCAGAATTCCGGCCTTTTCCTTTTTACCGGTTCCCGCAGTGACA
>CAZLDP010000628.1:0-1884 GCA_964558145.1 uncultured Prolixibacteraceae bacterium
ATATCTTCGTAGTTGACCGGCTTGTCGAAGTTCACCCCGTTTTGGTAGTATCCGGTGAGAGTACTCATCCAATAACTGTTGTTGGGTTTGGCCTGTTCCCGGTCCTTGAGGATGTTCTTGACCACTTTGTCGAGTTCTTCGGCAGTGGGGCCGCTTTGGGCTAGTTTGAAGGTTTCCCTGAAGATGATCGACTTGAGGTGGGCTGCCTTGTCGGGATCGGTATCAAAACTCATCCGGAGTGTTTTTTCGTTTGCAGGATATTTCTCATTCAGAGCGCTGACACTGACCCCGTACGTGCCTCCCTCCTTTTCGCGGATCTCCTCGGTATAGCGAAGGCGAAGCACATCCCGGATCACATTCAGGGTCATGTTACTCGTGGGATTCCATTTTACAGGTTTGTTAAAAGTCACCACCACGGAAGCCTTTTTAGTTTCGAGGGGAATGGGGATTTCCTTCACCGTTTTGCCTTTGGGAAGCCCGACTTTGTTGTCGACCCATTTCTCGGTACGCGGCTTGTCGGTAAGGGAGCCGATGTACTTTTCGACCAGGGGTCTGACGGTGGCTTCATCAATATTTCCCACTATGAAAAAGGTAAAATCACCGGCATCGGTAAAGCGGTCGCGATAGATCTCTTCCATCTCCTCGAGGCTGATTTCATTAAACAGTTCCGGTGTGAGCAGACGGGTACGCGGACTGTAATTGCTCAGGATCAGATCGAGCGAGTCGCTCATGGCCTTTTGGGGATTCTTGGCCATGTTGGTAACCATGGTGATATATCGGCTTTTCAAGGCTTCGTAAGCTTCCTTTTCGAACCGGGGTTCTTCAAACTGTAGATAGAGGAGTTGAAGCAGGATTTCAAAATCTTTAGGGGAAGAACTGCCCGCCACCGTTTCAAACAGGTCGTTAATTTGCATGTTCAGCCTCACATTTTTCCCGGTAAGCATCTTCTTGAGCGTGATGGCGTCGAAACGGCTGACGCCGAAGTTGCCTTTGAAATCAGCCACCAGCATGGCGGATCCCAGTTTTGCGGGCGCATAGCGTGACGAGCCGCCCGGACTGATCGCGTTGAACAGGACATTGTCTTTCTGGTAATCGGCAAACCGGTATACCACTTTGGCATTGTTGGCCAGGGTCCACTCTGTGGCGTTCAGCTCCTGAAGCGCTCGGGTACGAACCACCGGGGAACCCTTCAATTCCTTGTCAATGAGCGAGGCGGCCACTTCCTCCTCGGCATACGGGGTGATTTCGGAGGCTTCCACCTCTTTCATGAGGGCCAGGGCTTCGGCTTCATTGATCATTTTTACGTTTTCTCCTTCAGGTCCCATCACAATCACTACCCGGTTTTCGTTTGACAACCAGGTTTTGACAGCGGCCGATATCTCTTCCGCCGTGATGGTGGGCAGCAACTGCTGGGTGGCTTCCCAGTCAAAGTCGATGGAGCTGAGGGGTTCATTTTCCAGGTAATGCCTTACAATGGCGTTGAGGTAATCGTCGTTGCGGATTTTGTCTTTCTGTTTCCACCGGTTTTCCAACTGGGTAAGCAGGTTGCTTTTCGCCCTTTCAAGCTCCGACTGGGTCACTCCATGGCGGTAAACCCGCTGTGCTTCGGTATAGATCGATCGCAGGGCCTCCCCGATCTTGCCGGGATGCGCACTGGCAGCGATGGCGAAAAGTTCATTTCCCCTGACAAAATTTCCATACCAGATATTTCCTGACACAAAAGGCGGCTGGCCTTTCTGGAGCAATTCGTTGATCCGGTCGCGCATGATGCTGTTGAAGAGGTCAACTCCCAACTGATCGCGGTAGTATAGGAGGTTTTTCCCGGCCGGGGGAGTCCCCTTGTGCTTGATGTAAATACTGATGGAATACTGGGTAGCTTCCGGA
>CAZLDP010000629.1:0-1883 GCA_964558145.1 uncultured Prolixibacteraceae bacterium
GATATTGGTTTTGGGTGGTGCTTTTCGTGCCCCTGGTAAGCCTGGCCCAGATTCCTGAGCGGCCCGAACCTCCCCGGCTTGTGAATGATCTGGCCGGTATTTTGACGGCGGAGCAGGTGCAGGAACTTGAAAGCCGGCTGGTTCAATTCGACCGGGAAACCAGCACCCAGATCACGGTGGTTACCGTCGCTTCCTTCGGGGGATACGATCCTGCCGGTTTTGCCTATAAGATCGGAGAGTCGTGGGGAGTGGGCCGCAAAGGTAAAAACAACGGAGTGGTTGTGCTGGTTAAGCCTAAAAGCAGGGAAGAGAGCGGCCAGGTTTACATTGCGGTGGGATATGGTTTGGAAGGGGTGATTCCCGATGCGGTGGCCAATGGGAAAATTATCGATCAGGAGATGATACCCAGGTTTCGTGAAAATGACTATTTCGGGGGTATTACCCATGGTACTCAGATAATTATGGACCTGGCCAGAGGGGAGTACACCGCGGATGATTATGGAGGTGAGTCTGGGGGGACGGCCGGGGATGGCTTTCTGATCTTCCTCATAGCGCTCATCCTCATGATTTTAACGATGCGGGGTACAAGAGGCAAAACGTACAATACGGGTAGCCGCAGTTTACCTTTTTGGATCTGGCTGGGGATGCTCAACTCCGGGAAAAGGGGTGGCTCCTGGTCTGATTTTTCAGGAGGAAGAGGCGGCTTTGGCGGTGGAGGCGGCTTCAGCGGGGGCGGTTTCGGCGGCTTCGGCGGAGGCAGCTTTGGCGGTGGAGGAGCCGGTGGTAGCTGGTGAGGAAATGGCGGCGGTGATTTTTTTTACGATTCTGAATCTTTGAAAAAACTCTTTGGCAATCACCCTTAGCACGGTATAGACGGGAACTGCCAGGATCATTCCCGGTAGCCCGGCCAGACTCCCTCCGATGATGATGACAAAATAGATCTCGAGGGGATGCGACTTGACACTTCTGGAATAGATAACTGGGATCAGGATATTGTTGTCAATGAAGTTGGCCACCAAAAAAACTCCGAGAATTTTTGCCACAACGGGTAAAAGCTGGTCGAATGCACCAGTGGCCAGGGTGGCCGTGATCCCCAGGGTGGTGCCGATCAGCGTGCCGATAACCGGTCCGAGATAGGGGATTATGTTCATCACTGCTCCGAAGAAACCAATCAGCAAAGCGTTTTTAATCCCGAATATCCATAGCCCCAGCGTGATCAACCCCATGACTCCCAAAATTTCCCCTATGATGCCGACGAAATAGCGCATCAGCAGGTTTTTGGAGTCGGACACAACTTTCAGGGTCGCGTCGTGGTGTTTTTCAGGGACGACGAGCAGCAGCAACTCCTCGAACATACGGTCATCTTTCAGGAAGAAGAAGGCGATAAAGAAGATGGAAAAGATGCCCACAAAGATATTGCCGGCCACACTGAAGATATTGTTCAGAAGTCCTGAGACATTTCCTAGGTTCACGACCGATTTGGCTTTTTCCACCAGAAATTCCTGCAGGGTAAGGTTATCGGGAATCGCACCCAGAAGGTGAAGCTGCTGGTCGATCCACTGAAGAGGTCCCTGAAGATTAGCTGCCAGCCGGTTTACGTCTATTTGCGCAATGGTATTGGCCTGGCTGACGATTAGGGGAACGAAGATGGCCAGAATCCCAAGCATCACACCCAGGATGATGACCAGAGCGAGGAGAGCACTCACCGGATGAGGGATCTTCAGTTTGCGGAAACGGAAACTGTCGAAGAAGCGAACCAGCGGATGGCCTACAAAGGAAAGCATGGCGGCAGCCAGCACCCAGGCAATCATGTAAGAAAAACGCCAGATCAGGTAGCCTGCAACGATCAGTACCAGGATATATCCGGCGTATTTCAGTATCTG
>CAZLDP010000630.1:0-1880 GCA_964558145.1 uncultured Prolixibacteraceae bacterium
GTATGACCCTGCCCGACTTCGGAATGGAACCCTATGTGATCGGTGCTGCGGTTTCCCTGGAACCCAACGTGGTATCCCCACCCTTGAAAGGAAATAATGGAGTATACCTTATTAAAGTAACATCTTCTGAGGATAGCGGAGATACCAATGTAGAAGCCGAAAAGGAACGTCTTCTTCAGGCATCCGGTTTCCGTGCCTCCATGCAGGCCTTCGAAGTGTTGAAAGAGAAATCGGAGATTGTGGATAAGAGACCCAAATTCTATTAATGGGTGTTTCCGGATAAAGAGGAATAAAAAAGGCTGTCGTGGAAGGACAGCCTTTTTTGGTGCCGTTTATGAAAGCAGGGCTTTCACCTTGTCGGCGATATCTTTACCATCTGCTCTGCCGGCAAGTGTTTTTGAAGCGATACCGATTACTTTTCCCATCTCTTTCAGGGAGGTGGCTCCTGTTTCTTCAATAATGCGCGACAAAGCAGCAGTAAGTTCATCATCGGAAAGCGGACGGGGGAGAAAAGCCTCCAGAACCTTCACCTGGGAAATTTCCACATCAGCCAGGTCATTTCTGTTTTGTTGCGTGTAGATGGCGGCTGAATCTTTTCCCTGTTTTACCAGTTTCCTGATCAGTTGCAGCGATTCTTCGTCGGTGAGTTCCGATGCGGCCCCTTTGGCTGCACGGGCTTCTATCATTACTTTTTTTAGATTGCGGAGCGCTTCCAGACGCTCTTTTTCACGGGCTTTCATCGCGTCGATGATACCCTGGCTGACTTGTTCAAATAATGTCATCGTATAAAGTTTAGTCTACATTTTTATGAATATAGAGGTTGTTGTCGCTGATCACTACCTTTTTGTCGCTTCCCGGCTTTACCGACAGGTCGGAATAATCCTGGGGTTTTAGGCCTGAGGGGTGGGCAGCCTGTTTCTGCTTACGGATATAAGCGGGAACATTTTCTAGATTGTCCACATCGTCATCGGTCATCTCCGAATAGTCGATTTTCTGACGAGGATCCTGCTTGGCAACCTGTTTTTCCTTAGCCGGTTTCGGATAGAGAAAGTCATATTCCGATTTCCCGGGGTGATGGGAATTGAGTTCAAATGGTAAACTCGTCTGCTTTTCCGTCACCTGTGCGGGATTATCTTTTACCGGCGTTTGGGTAGCAAACCGGGTCCGGCTGACAGCGGCATTCTCATTCAGGTGGTGTTCCACCTTCTCCGGTTTGTGGTTGGAGAGAAGTTCCGGAATATTGGAGGAGCTGAAGCCTGTAGCAATCACGGTGACGGAGATCAGGTCGCCCAGGCTTTCGTCATAGCCGTTACCCCAGATCAGGTCGGCATCAAACCCAGCTTTGGTTTGGATATAGTCGGTAATTTCACCGATTTCATCCATGGTGACTTCCGAATTGCCCGAATTGACATTCAACAGGATATTCCGGGCGCCGTTGATGTTGTTGTTGTTCAACAGCGGAGAGGCGAGCGCTTTTTCGATGGCCTGGATAGCCCGGCCCTCTCCTTCGGCCAGACCTGTTCCCATGATGGCCACTCCGCTCTGTCGCATGACGGTTTCCACGTCGGCGAAGTCTACATTAATATAGCCGTGAACCGTGATGATTTCGGCAATTCCTTTGGCTGCAATGGCCAGCACATCGTCGGCTTTGGCAAAAGCCTGGGAAATAGGGAAATCTCCATACATCTCGCGGATTCTTTCATTGTTGATAATCAGGAGGGAATCTACAAAACTTTCCATCTCCCTGATCCCGTCTACTGCTTGTTTGATGCGTCGCTTTCCTTCATTGCGAAAGGGAATGGTAACAATGCCGACGGTGAGAAAACCGAGGTCCCGGCACAGTTGGGCAATGACGGGAGCCCCACCGGTCCCCGTACCGC
>CAZLDP010000631.1:0-1879 GCA_964558145.1 uncultured Prolixibacteraceae bacterium
CCCAATAAACAGCACACCCCTGTCCTGTGCGTTATATAAACCATATGTGACGGCTTCGCCGTTTTCCCATGCGACAAGGGAACCGCGGGTTCTGCCCCTGACCTCGCCCTTGAAGGGCTCGTAGCCATGAAACACATGATTCATTATACCATTTCCCCTGGTATCCGTCAAAAATTCGGATCGGAAGCCGATCAGCCCTCTGGCGGGAATTTTGTATTCCAGCCTTGCCAGGCCTTGATCGGGCGCATGCATGTTTGCGATTTCTCCCCTTCTGGCGCCTAGCTTTTCCATCACGGTTCCCATGAATTCTTCCGGAACATCAATGATTAGATATTCAATGGGTTCACAAAGTTCCCCGTCGATGACCCGGTTAATGACTTCGGGCTTGGAAACCTGGAATTCATAACCCTCCCGCCGCATGGTTTCAATCAGGATGGACAAGTGAAGCTCGCCCCTGCCGGAAACCTTGAAGCTGTCGGGTGAATCGGTTTCCTCAACCCTCAGGCTCAGGTTTGTTTCCTTTTCCTTGAGCAGCCTGGCACGCAGATGCCTGGAGGTGACATAAGTCCCTTCACGCCCCGCGAATGGACTGTTGTTCACCACAAACTGCATGGAGATCGTGGGTTCGTCAAGGTCAATAAAGGGCAACGGCTCGGGATGCTCCGGATCGCAAACCGTCTCACCGATGGTGATGTCTTCAGCACCGGTCAGGCATACGATCTCACCGGCCTGGGCCTGCTCGACGTCGGTGCGCTTCAGGCCCATGAAGATTTGCAGCGACCCAACCTTGATCGGCTCATAAGTGCCTTCTTTCCGGCATACGACCAGCCTTTGGCCCTTCGTGATGGTTCCCCGTTCTATTCTTCCGATGGCAATCCTTCCGACATAATCGTCATAATCCAAAGAAGAAATCAATAACTGAAGCGGTTCCTCAGCATCCCCCTTGGGCGCCGGAACATATTTGATAATGGTGTCGAAGAGCGCCGTCAGGTCCTCGGCATCCTCCTGATCCTCCATGAAGGCAAGCCCATCCCTGCCGGAGGCGAAAACATAGGGAAAATCAAGCTGTTCCTCGCTGGCCTCCAGCTCGATGAACAGATCCAGGATTT
Source organism: uncultured Prolixibacteraceae bacterium (assembly GCA_964558145.1). Lineage (GTDB taxonomy): Bacteria > Bacteroidota > Bacteroidia > Bacteroidales > Prolixibacteraceae > UBA1413. The sequence continues at coordinate 1,110 of CAZLDP010000631.1, forward strand.
CATCGATGACCTCGTGAGAACGAGCCTCACGGCGGTCGATTTTATTGATTACGACAATGGGCTTCAGATTCAGCTTCAGGGCCTTTCGCAGCACAAACCGGGTTTGCGGCATGGGGCCTTCAAAAGCGTCCACAAGCAAGAGAACGCCGTCCACCATTTTCAGGATGCGCTCCACTTCACCCCCAAAATCGGCATGGCCGGGAGTATCGACAATATTAATGCGCATTCCCTTGTACTGAACGGCTGTATTCTTAGACATGATGGTAATTCCCTTTTCTCTTTCAAGATCGTTGGAATCCATCACGCGTTCCATGACCTTTTCATTTGCCCTGAAAATACCGCTCTGCCGCAGCATGGCATCCACCAGCGTGGTCTTGCCATGGTCAACATGGGCGATAATGGCAATGTTCCTGATATCGTTACGATTAACCGGCATTCTTTCACTCCCTTAACATCACTTTTCCCATTCTAAACTGATGTATAAGGGGTTGTCAATAAAAATTCTTACCCTCTGAAAAGCAAGCACCGCAGCAGGAACCGCTTGTGCAGGTAAAGGGCCCGTCCTGTTTTGGCCTTCAGTTCCCGGGTAAACAGAAAGAACCTGTTCAGGGACTTCTTATCCAGGTTGTGGGCACCGAAACGGACGCTGTAAAACAGTTCAACCATCTCCATCATGGTCATATGCATGAACTGGAAACGATCATCCACCCGTTTTGCGAAATCCTTCGGCGTCTCTCCCGGCTTGCTCACGCATCCGACCTGTCTAAGCA
>CAZLDP010000632.1:0-1875 GCA_964558145.1 uncultured Prolixibacteraceae bacterium
GCATGGTATACTGCAGCTTTTATGATTTTCGATGCGGTACAGAAAACTCAATCCATGGATACTGATGTGGTCAAAGAAGCTATTGAAAACATGGGTGAAGTGGAAACCATTTATGGGAAAGTCTTTTGGGGAGGGATGAAGACGTACGGGATAAACCACCAGCTTATGCAGCCCATACACGTTCAGATTATCCGTAATGGTAAAGAAACAAATGAAGCTTCTTTCCCGGCACCAAAAATGTGAGACAGAACTGGACCTGTTGGAGATTCGTTGAAGAATCAAAATAATAATTTAATTTAATAAATGACACAAAGCCGGCAGCCCCGCTTGCGGGGATGCCGGCTCAAAAAAATGGCAACCGTCTTCTTACTGGAGGAAGCTTGATGGAATTGGTTTCGCAATTATCAATTAACGGCTTGACCCTTGGCCTCTCTTACGTGCTGATGGCTCTGGGGTTGACTATTATTTTTTCCATCATGGGTATCGTCAATTTTGCCCACGGTGAATTTTATATGCTTGGTGCATTCGCAATTTTTGTAACGGTTACCACACTGCACGTAAATTTTTTTCTTGGAATCCTCTGTGCGATTGTAGCTCTTGGTGTTATCGGGATTCTCACTGAACGGATTGTGTTTAGAAAATTCAATGGTCAGCATTTAAACGGGCTAGTTGCCTCTCTTGGTCTTTCCATATTGATTCAGAATGCAACTTTATTGATTTGGGGTGGTGATGACCAGGCAGTAGCTTCACCTTTTCGCGGAAAAATCGTTGAAATATGGGGTATAATCGCGTCAGTTGAAAGGCTTATGGTAGCGGGTGTATCTATTATAGCGCTTTTGCTGGTTTATTACTTCATCACCTATACCAAACTGGGGCAGGCGATGCGGGCCATGTCACAGGACAAGGAGGCAGCTGCGCTTCAAGGTATCCCTATTAACCGTATCTCCTCAATGAGTTTTGCCCTGGGCTGCATTTTGGCGGGTCTGGCAGGGGCTCTTCTGGCACCCATATATTACGTTTCTCCTTTTATCGGTGTCGGTCCGGTGCTGAAGGCTTTTGTTGTAATTGTTTTAGGCGGGTTGGGCAGTATTTTCGGTGCCGTTGTCGGAGGACTTATTTTGGGAATGATCGACAGTGTTTCGGTCTATTTTTGGGGGACATTGGGCGATTTGGTAGGTTTTGTCATTTTGATTTCTTTTATAATGTTCCGACCTAAAGGTTTATTTGGTAATGAATAAAATCACTAAAAAAATAATATTCCTCTTTGCTTTGCTTGTAGTTTTCATATTTTTTCCGCTACTGGTCGATAGTGAATCCTTTTTGTTATACCTTGCCACATATTTTCTCTTTTTCGCGGTTCTTGGGGCAGGTCTGAATTTAATAATGCTCACCGGTCATCTGTCTTTGGGGCACGCCGCATTTATGGGGATCGGGGCTTACGTGTGTGTGCTGCTCATGATGAAGTGTGGATGGAACTTTTGGCCCAGCTGGGCTGTAGCCGGCGTTGTTTCAGGGCTCTTCGCATTGATCATAGGTTGGATGACCTTACGAATCAGAGGGGTGTATTTTGCGATACTGACTTTTGCCTTCGGTGAAGTTGTTCGCATGATATTTGTAAATGTTCCCGCCTTCGGTGGAATGGACGGAATTATGGGTATTTCGTCTCCTTCACCAATCGGAATTCCCGGTTTGTTTCAAATTTCTTTTGAAGAGAAAACAGCGTTTTATTATCTGGTTTTCATATTCAGCTTGCTTTGCTTCACTATTTATTACCGCATCAAGGAATCACCAATTGGTAAAGTCCTGAAGTCGATCGAAGAGGGCGAGCTGCTGGCAGAAAGTTGTGGTATCAACACCATGCGGTATAAACTGGTT
>CAZLDP010000633.1:0-1873 GCA_964558145.1 uncultured Prolixibacteraceae bacterium
TATTTCATCTACATCACCAACATCTATTGATGCAATCCATTTTCTTACTATTGGAGTCAAGTTCACATTCTGCCAGGAAGGATCACCGGTCCCCTTGTAGTTCATAAGCTGAGTGATTGCATTCTGCAGCCGTATAGCTTCATTGGCCTTGTTTTTGTACAATGTAGAAACGACTGAATACCAAAAGTCTCCAAGAATATCTTTTTTCCACAATTGCAAAGGTGGAAGTTTAGGATTTGGTAAAATGGCAAAAGTTTCACCCAAGAACTGCTGCAGCATTATGGTGTTTTTCCGGCCCATATCGGTAATACCGTAAGAAAACACTTCCATTCCATCGGACTCGATCAAATCTGTCATTTCATCGATGATATTTGCTGCAGTGGCGGTATTATTTGCTAAGCCGCCTTTGTTACCGCTTCTCAAAAAGTCAGGTTTTGGAGAAGCTTTCTGTACCTGCTCTTTAATTTCGCGAAGAAGCCAGTCGGTATCATTTGTTGAAGTGTCTTTGCCCTGATATTCATAAAGCATGTTCTGCATTTGGAAGTTTTTAATATCTACCGGGACCCATCCACCATTTACATGCCTGTTGTTTATATCAGCGATGTCTATCGCACCCTTGGCATAAAAGATGTACCGTTCCAAAGCTTTCAAGGCTTGATCTGCCTTCATGTTCATCAGGATTTTTACAAAGTTTTCCTGTGGCATGACATCTTCGCCCCAGGCATTGCCCCACCAATATTCGGGACGATTTCGCATGGTATAAACAGTGATCGGATCAATATCTTCATCGAGAAAATTTTCTTCAAAACGAATTATTTTATTTCCGATGATTTCCACGTAATACTTCTGTTCGTTGTCTTCATTTCCGTTTATGTGAATTTTCGCCCAGAATCGCAGCTTGTCCACACCAGCCTTTGCATAATCCCGGATTTCTTTGTCATCGTGATGGTATTCCTCATCCTGAAATGCAGACTTCTTTGCATTTTTGATAATGTACTCAAGATTCTCTTTGATATACAAATCAGGATTTTGCTTGTACGCATTAATTAGCCTAGAAATCGGAATGTTTTCAATGATGCATTTCCAATCTGAATTTCTGGCATCATTTATCATCGGATCTTGAGAGTAGTTCAAAATATGAACCGGATAATTGACCACATTTTTACGGTTAGACTGATACGGGATTCTCTGAGGTCCCATTGCTGTCATCTGGGTTTTCATTGTCTGTCTCTGGTTCGATTCAAACTGAGCAATGGAAATCCCGACACCATATCTGGAGCAACTATCGACGATTCTATCAAAAGTGGTTTCACGGAAAAAGGTATGTCTCAGATTCAGGTTTAAAACATCCTGCATATTAACAGAGTTTAAAAAGGAAGTTTCCGGACCTTCGGGGGCCAGAGTGATCAGCGGGTCAGCTCTAAAGTTTCTTTTGGTCATCGCCCTTGTAAGCAGGTAGATTTCACGCACAAAGGGAAAGGTAATTTTTGACATGAATGTATTTCCGTAACTTCCGGAAGTGGAAGCGTTGGAACTGGCCATGTCGATTGAAGCCCTTAACCGTTCATATCTGGCTTTCAGCTTTTTAAAGCAGTTCGAATCAATGTAGGTCTGCCGCCGTTCACACAGATAGTTTCTGACGGTATCGTGTACCTGCTCTGAAGTTCTTACAAGTTTTGGAAGGTCTAACAAGTCAGCCTCTTTTCAAAATTTCCTGCTCAATAAACTTCCCGTAATTTATCTGCGAAGGATCACCATCTTTCAATGCTTCAAGTATCTGCTCATCTGTGTATCCCTGCGATCTTGCAGCCTTAAGTTCAAGCTGACCAGTAAAAAACATTTCCAGATATCCGTTTCGATCCAAGCCGTACTG
>CAZLDP010000634.1:0-1861 GCA_964558145.1 uncultured Prolixibacteraceae bacterium
GTCTCAACCTCCTGATCAGTTCCTCATTCTTGCCCGAAAACATCGATCCAGTGATCACTTCGATGGTTCCCATCCTTTTGCCGGTATTTATTTCCCTTTCAATAAACATATGCGGTATTCAACTGAGAATTTAATATTTTTACAGCTTCAAATTTTTATTATACAAAGCTACAATTCCTGAGATGAAACCGGGTGCCTGACGTGTGAAAAGTTTTCCACGAAGGAATCCTTTCCGGAGAGGAACCAGGAATGAAAGGAGCACATCAATCGATATGGACAACAAAAAACTGATGCACATTCTCTTACGCGATGTGCACGAATTGGAACAACTGATCGTGGAGATCGGACACAACGGTCACGTGGACAAACTCGACCTGGAATTGCTGAATACCCGCATCAAGGGAGTCCGCCATCTGCTCGAAGTGGCCTCAGAAATGGATACTGAGCCGTCCCTAGTCCGTGAGACAACCATTCAGCCACCTGTTACGGCTATCCCCGTCTCTGAGAATCCCCGTCCCCCGGAGCTAAGCGCCGTTCCTGCACAGGCGCCCCTCCCTATTACCCCTGTACCCGTTCAGCCGGATGAACCTCCCCTGTCTGAACCGGAGGGCGCCGCGACTGAAGCGCCACAGGCAGATCCGAAAACTACCCCCGAAAATACCGCTGCAGGTGAACTCATTTTCAAGGAAGAGGAGGAATCCCATCCCGACAAACAAGTTCTGGGAGAAAAATTCACTGCCGGAAAATCGGTTCACGACATGCTTCTGCTTGAGAAAGGCAAAAGCGACCTTCGTTTTTCCCTTCCCATCGCCAACCTGACCAGTGCCATCGGCACCAACGACCGCTTCCTTTTCACCCGTGAACTGTTCGACGGGAACATGGACCGTTTTTATGAAACGATCAGGAAGTTAGACGCCATGACCACCATCCGTGAAGCAGTCGACTTCCTCCAGGAGAATTTCCAGTGGAAGAAAAATGAGACCAGCAATAAATTTCTGGAACTGGTGAAAAGAAGATTCTCTTAACTTCTTTTTATCTGGTTTCTCTTCCTCTATAGTAATATAGCCTGTAATATTTTAGTCTGTTCCACCTATGTCGAATCCAGGCAAACTCTATATCGTACCCACCCCTGTCGGCAACCTTGAAGACATGACCTTCAGGGGAGTAAGAATCCTGAAGGAGGCTGAACTGATTCTTGCCGAGGACACCCGGGTCTCTTCGCGCCTGCTCGACCATTATGGCATCCGGAACAAGCTGGCATCCCACCACAAGTTCAACGAACATGGCGCTGTAAAAACCATCTCCGCCCAAATAGAAGCAGGCATCAACGTGGCCCTCATCTCCGATGCCGGCACCCCTGGAATCTCCGATCCCGGATTCCTGCTGGTTCGCACCTGCCTCGAAAACCACATCGAAGTGGAATGCCTTCCCGGCGCCACCGCCTTTGTCCCGGCGCTGGTCAACTCGGGATTTCCTACCGACCGTTTCATCTTTGAAGGCTTCCTGCCCCAGAAAAAGGGGAGGCAGAAACGACTCAACGCCCTTGCCGGGGAAAAAAGAACCCTGATCTTCTATGAATCACCCTTCCGGCTGATCAAGCTGCTCCGCCAGATGATGGATGTCTTCGGGCCGGAAAGAAGATGCAGCGTGGCACGCGAACTCACCAAACTGTTCGGGGAGAATGTGAGAGGAACATTAGCCGAAGTGGTTGCCCATTTCGAAGAGAAGGCTCCCCGCGGAGAAATCGTGGTCGTGGTGGAAGGCCTTCCAAAGGAATCAGAAGATAGTGAGAGGGACGGAGAGATAGGGAGACGGAGAGATAGGGAGACGGAGAGATAGGGAGACGGAGAGACTCAGAGAC
>CAZLDP010000635.1:0-1850 GCA_964558145.1 uncultured Prolixibacteraceae bacterium
GGCTTTCATCAGGGTGTTTTGCAGTACATCGTCGGCATCTTCATGGCTGATCACTATCTTCCGGATATGCCAGTACAGCCTTTCCTGGTAACGGAGCACCAGCTCTTTGAAAGCTTCATTACGGCTGCTTTCCTGGCGCAGGTTGCGAATGATTTCCTGTTCGGCGTGTGGCATCCACTATTTTTTACATCAGACTGCCCAAAACAGATAAGGTTTAATCCGGATAAATATATACCAATTTCTTGCTTATTCTATTTTAACAGTAAAAAACTTAACCGGGTTCACCTTGTTTCGCCCCGAATGAGGACAATAGCCCGTTTATTGTGAACCTTTTCAGGGCAACCGGGTTATTTTTTTTGCAAACCCGGGATTTCAGGTTGTCAATAGTCTGGTTTTTATATTTTTGCAGTTTAATTTTGTATCATTTAATGAAATAAGTATCAATGAGAAAGTTCTATTTAGTAGCCATGGTGGCATTGGCTTTCGGGTGTTCGAAACCTGAGGGCTATCGGATTGAAGTGGGCTTGAACGGGGCTAGCGGAAAGGTTTTTCTGGAGCAGCGTCAGGACCGCAACTTTGTGGCCAGGGACACGGCTGAGATTGTGGATGGTGTCGCGGTTCTGGAAGGGAAAGTGGAGTTCCCCGACGTCTATTTCCTTAGTGTAGAAGGAGTGCCTCAGAAGGGTTTTTTGTTTGTAGAAAATGTGAAGATGAAGATTACAGGGAACGTCGATTCGATGCGTTTTATCCGGATCAGCGGTTCGCCTGTGAATGACGAATATTTTGCCATTAAAACCGAGCTTGACAAAGACAATGATGCAGGCATGGCCAAATACCAGGAATACCAGAAAGCCATTCAGGAAGGAGATACTGTCAATGCGCCTAAACTGATGGAAGAGGTTAAGGCTGTGTTTGATAATCAGGAGAAGAAGATCATCAGTTTTGTCAAGGATAATCCTGCGTCGTGGGTAACTCCGCTCTTCCTTCCCCAGCTTCAGCAGAGTTTGGAGGTGAATGAACTCGACAGCCTGATGAATTCACTGGATCCCAAGTTGATGGTGGTACCGTCCATGATAAAACTCAAGGAACAGGTCGAAAAAAGCAAGAAAGTTGCCATCGGACAGGTTGCCCCTGATTTTACGCAGGCCGATCCCGAAGGCAATCCGGTAAAGTTATCGGATATTTACGCCAAAAATGCCTATACCCTTATTGATTTCTGGGCAGCCTGGTGTGGACCCTGCCGGCAGGAGAATCCCAATGTGGTGGCTGTGTACAACGAATTCAAGGAGAAAGGATTCGGTGTTTTCGGAGTTTCGTTAGATCAGGACCGCGAGCGTTGGCTGAAGGCAGTTGAAGATGATAAACTTACCTGGCCCCACGTCTCCGACTTGAAATACTGGCAGAATGAAGCCGCTCAGCTTTATGGCATCAACTCCATTCCGGCGAATTTCCTTGTGGACAGGGAGGGTAAGATTGTGGCCCGTAACCTGAGGGAAAAGGCATTGCGTGATAAGGTAGCAGAATTGCTGCCCTGATTCAAATGAAAGGACGGGAAAACCCCGTCCTTTTTTATTTTTCTCCCATGGAAGAATGGATGCTAACCCCACCTGCGCTCCATTTTCGGCCATGTTCCTGATTCTGCCGGCCGTAAAAAACACGCGGGCAGGAATTGCCGCCTCTATCATGGCGGATGTTCCGGTAAATATTTTTGTTATTCGTCTCATCTTTTGTTGAGCTCAAACCAGGGAAAATTCATACATTTGGTTAAAACTAAATAAGGAACTTGCATGGATGCAAAAATTAAAGCGATTGTCGCGCACCTGACCCCGATAGGCTGGATCATTGCGCTT
>CAZLDP010000636.1:0-1845 GCA_964558145.1 uncultured Prolixibacteraceae bacterium
TTTTCCGTCGGGTTTTTAGCCTTGAAGGGGCTGCATTCCAGTGCATTGCTAATCAACAGGCGGTTGCTGATGCTTTTAGAGGAAGGCAGTATAACCTGGCCCGTAACTGACCGCATGGGGGCTCTCAGCCGAATAGCGCTTTCAGGGTGAATCATGCAATGGGGATTAGAGTTGATGTAGGTATTCAAGCGATTCCATAATCTCCTGAAGGGTGCAATACTGGTCGATCAGACAACGGCCGGGTTCAGAGAGGAGCGTGAAATTAACGCGGTTACCCTCATTCTTTTTGTCGTGGAGCATAATCTCTGTTAATTTCCGGAAATCGTTCCTTTCTGCCGGGCATTTTCCGTAGAGGCTTTTAATCCAGGAGGCGATCCGCTCCATTTCGGGAACCGGAAAACCACATTTCCGGGCAGAGAGCCAGAGTTCTGCTGCCATACCCCATGCCACGGCGTATCCGTGAAGGAGCGGCTGTTGTTGCTCCAGTACCAGGCTTTCCAGGGCATGTCCCGTAGTATGTCCAAAATTGAGCGCTTTGCGGATGTTCTTTTCTTGTGGATCACTCTCCACAAAATACTTTTTTATTTCTACAGAATGGCGGATCATTTGTTCCATCATGCGCCAGTCGTTTGCGTCGAAACTGAATTTTTCCAGTTCTTCCAGATGGGCCCGGTCGCGGATCAACCCGTGCTTGATCATCTCTGCATAACCTGAAAGCAGATTTGCCCGGTCAAGGGTTTGAAGGAAAGGAGTGTGAATCAGGACCGCCTCCGGATCACAAAATGTTCCGATCTCGTTTTTTAAACCGTTGAAGTTAAAGCCGGTCTTTCCGCCCACGGAAGCATCGACCTGCGATAAAAGGGTGGTGGGAATGTTGATAAAGCGGATACCCCTTTTAAAGGTAGAGGCCGCAAAACCGGCAAGGTCGGTCAGCATACCGCCGCCGGCATTGATCAGCAGGGATTTGCGGTCGGCCTGGTGATCCGACAGGAAACTCCAGACCTGAGCCACTGCCTCCAGCTTTTTGTTTTCTTCACCTGAAGGCAGGATTAGGGCGGGTAAATCCATCAGCAAGGGTGTTTGCCTGATCCAGAGGCGATGCACATTGGTTTCCGTGGCAAGAAACAACTTTCCGTCCCTGTATGATTCTGTAAGGGTCAGCAAATCATCGGCCAGGTGATGGGTGAAAATTATTTCACTCCGCTTCTTTGAATTATCCATGTAACCATTGTAAATTGCGCTAAGTTACAAACTTTTTGCAGGTATCCGTTTTAACGATTTTGCCTGCAGGGGTTTTCCAAAATTATTACCCGATGATCATAGAAAATTCGAAACGAATCAGGCGCATCAAGGCTCTGTTTTATCTGGGGATGGGATTGCTGGCACTGGCAGCCTTGGTTTTTGTTTTCTTGGAGATGGATACTTATGTTTTCATCGCTATTGGAATTGTGATCGTATGGTTTTTGGTTTTTCAATATGCCGATTTTCAGTATATTTGGTTTAGCCTGGAAGAGAAAAGAGTCCGGTTCAGGTTTTATCAGGTGGTTAAGTTCGGCAGGAGGGATTATCAGACCATTGAATTTCCTGCTGAGTTATTGCATAGTTACCGGTTTGAGAAGGCGGTTTTTGGTCTTGTTAAGGATTTGGTTCTGGTAGTCAGGACCAGGCAGGGAGTGGCAGAATATCCACCCTTAAGCCTTGCTGCCTTTACTGCCGGTGAAAGGGAACAACTGGAGCAGATTCTCAGGGAAATCCTGAAAAAATAGATTTTGAATACAAACCCCTATTATGAAGGATGATTCGTTGCTGTACCGGGTCGCCCTTTCCATGGTACCTGGCATAGGC
>CAZLDP010000637.1:0-1843 GCA_964558145.1 uncultured Prolixibacteraceae bacterium
GGGGACAGGAGAGTCTGGAGTACGACACGATCAGGGAGGAGCGGAACACCTATCTCTTCCCGAAGACGCTTCATTACAATCCGAAGCTTTTTCGTCGTCTGAACAGGATGGATACCCTGGAATGGTACCATGCCGGAATGGCGGGAAAGAGTTTTGATGCGTTGAACCGGTTGCGGCAGTTCCGGTTTATCAACATCAGTTTCAGGGAACCTGAGGATTTTCCCAGTCAGCCCATGCTGGACTGTTACGTGGACCTCTCCCCCTTGAGCAGACAATCGGCTTCGTTCGATTTGGAGGGGACCAACACGTCGGGGAACTTCGGTGTAGCCGGAAACCTTACCTATTCGCACCGTAATTTGTTTCATGGCGCTGAAATATTGAACCTTAAGCTGAGAGGGGCTATGGAGCGGCAACAGGCCATCGTGAAAAACGAGTCGCTCGATTTCAACACCCGGGAACTGGGAGTGGAGGCGACCTTGATCGTTCCCAAACTGCTGATGCCCGGAAACTTCTTCCCATCTTCGGGAAACACACTGCCCAAAACCCTTTTTACTCTGGGGTATAACTTTCAGCGCAGGCCCGACTATACCAGAACCATTTCCACGATGCGTCTGGGCTATGAGTGGATGACTTCGGAATATAAAAGGCACAACCTGAATGTCTTCGATTTCAACATGGTGAACTTGTCGCGTTTCGATTCCGAATTCATCAATGCGATTTATGACCTTTACATCAAGGGAAGTTTTACCGACCACCTGATTCTTGCTTCAAACTATTCTTTCGTTTACAATACCCAATCGATCAGGGTAAGGGAGAATTACTCCTACCTCCGGTTGTCGGCCGAGTCGTCGGGAAATTTTCTGAACTTGTTGTCGCACCTTATGGGAGCAGAGCGGACTACCGTGACTGACAGCACGGGATTGAAACCCCAGGTCTACTATAAGCTGTTGGATACCCGGTATGCGCAGTATGTGAAGGGAGATGTGGAGTTTCGCAAGGGGTACATGCTCGACAAGTACAATTCGGTGGTCGGGAGGCTTTTTTTCGGAGTCGGATTTCCCTACGGAAATTTTGATGTGCTGCCTTTTGAAAAGAAATATTTCACGGGGGGAGCCAACGGCATCAGGGCATGGCAGGTGCGTTCGCTGGGGCCGGGCACTTATCACGCGCCGAAGGGATCGTATCCCAACCAGTCGGGCGACATCAAGCTGGAAGTTAACCTCGAATATCGTTTCAAACTGATCAGATTCCTGGAGGGGGCTCTTTTCCTCGATGCAGGCAATGTCTGGGCCATCAATGAGAAAGACAACCGTCCGGGGGCGCAATTCCGTCCCGGTGAGTTTTACAAACAACTGGCTCTGGGTACAGGTACTGGTCTCCGGTTCGACTTCACCTATTTTATATTCCGTCTCGACCTGGGACTGAAAGTGCGTGATCCGGCCCAGTCGTTCTACAATGGTTGGATTCCGGGTTACCGTAAACTTACCGGTAACGATTTCAATCTGTCGTTTGCCATCGGATATCCGTTCTAAAGGCCGGATTTCCACCTCGGCGGCGTGTCATATTCAAGGAAGGCGAATATATTTGTATAAAAAAAGCATATGGAAAGCAATCAGGGTAACAGAGAGTCGTTTGCAACCAAATTCGGGGTGATTGCGGCTACGGCAGGATCGGCGGTAGGATTGGGCAACATCTGGCGGTTTCCCTATCTGGTGGGAGAAAACGGGGGTGCTGCTTTCCTGCTGGTTTATTTAGGTTTTGTGTTGATGATCGGGATCCCTGTCATGTTGTCCGAATTTATCATCGGTAGGAAGGCCAGGAAGAATCCTTACGGGGCCTTCAG
>CAZLDP010000638.1:0-1835 GCA_964558145.1 uncultured Prolixibacteraceae bacterium
GAGCAGTTGTGTCTTTTGCTTTTTCGATTTGTTCAATGAAAGTTTCGTTGTATTTTTTTAGTTCGAGATAGACGAATGAACCACCGTCTTGCCAATCTACAGATTCACTAATTCCACTTTTATGACCTTGAACAACTTTAGATAAACGCTCTTTAATAACTGGTTCGGCATAACCCATCTGTTCAATAGTTAAAAATTGGCGATTCATCTCTTTTGCTACTGCTGCTGTGGTTCCACTACCACCGAAGAAGTCAAGGACTATATCATCTTCTTTAGTTGAAATTTGTAGAATATCACGAATTAAAAAAGGCGATTTAGGGTAACTAAATATTTTATTCCCGAAGGCATTTTTTAATTCATTTGTTCCCGTTTGTCCTGTATAGTATGACTTGTTCCAAATAGTTTTTGCCTTTTCGCCTTGATAATCACTTTCACGTTCTTTGGTATAAAGTTCAAAACCATTTTTTGTTTCTTTTACTTCAATGTATTTCTCAACTTTCTCTTGAAAGGTTTTTTGACCCCATCTCCAACATCTTTCTACGCCTTGATCATCTATTGGCAATAATTCAATATCATCTTTAACTGTCCTTTCAATGTTTAACGTATTGTTTTGCTTGTTAAAGTAAATAGGATAAAAAAGTGCTGGCCTGTCCACTCGTCTTGAATTGCTGCCACTCCTTCTGAACCCACGAAGTTTATATAATCCGAATTCATCCTTTAGTTTGAATTGTGCAATTTTCTCGACAGAATTTCCTAATGTAAAAATCTCAGCTTTACGAATATCTCTGGCATACACCAACATATTTTCGTGCGCAGTTGGGAAGAATTTATCGTCTTGTCGTCCGCCTGGATTGTGAACAACTGCAATTACTCCCATTCTATTCTCACGGTCAAATACTTCATCAAGTAATGCACCCAAATAGAAAAGCTCGAAATGGTCTATTGCAACCATAATCATTCCATCATTTCGCAAAAGTCTCTTTGAAATATCGAGACGGTTTTTCATAAAGGTTAACCAACTTGAATGATTGAATGTGTTATTGTAAGTAAATGTGTTGGCTGCACCACTTGTATTATATGGCGGGTCTATATAAATCAACTTTACTTTTCCTGCGAATTCCTTTTTCAGCGTATGTAAGGCTAAAAGGTTGTTGCCTTTAATAATCAGGTTTTCAGTTATCATGCCGTTTTCGTTTCGGTTAAATTGGTCAAGTGGTTTTTCACCGTCCTTGTTAATGCGTATAGCATTTGTTAAAACCTTCGGTTCTAATAATTGTGTGATTTCATCCTGTGCCAATATTTCATTAAAAAATATTTCGTCTCTTTTTTGTTCTTCTCGGCTTTGCCCACCTTCGAGAATGCAGTCTTTAAAAGGCCAAACCAAAGCCACTTCATTGCGTTGTTTTAGATATTTCCCATCAATGGTTAAACCGACTTTGTTTTTATATTGAGTATAACTATCATTGAGATAGTTTTTTTGTTCCAAAAACTGAATAAATAATGCTTGATTGAAGACCGTTACATCTTTGATTTTTTTGAAAAACTTCTCTTTCAGCTCTTTTTCAGATAGTAGTAATTCGATCAGTTCTTCATCATAGTTTTGTGCTTTATTGATGATAACCCATTTTTTCAATTCACCGTTGTCGGTAATGAAATTGGGTTCTTTTTTCAATGTCTTTTCAAGTGTTACTAAAAGCTTCATTATTTATCCTCGTTTTCATTTTCTTCAGCCCGCCATGGACGGCGGGCGTTCTTGGGGCGCGTTTGATTATAGGCTATTTTGTTTTTTTTCTCTATCTCCGCCGCGCCGCAAGCGTCCATCCAACATACGCTTA
>CAZLDP010000639.1:0-1830 GCA_964558145.1 uncultured Prolixibacteraceae bacterium
AAATGATACAAAGCAATTATTTAGAGAAGGTATACGCGGGTTTGCTGGGGAAATGCATTGGGATCAGACTGGGAGCGCCGGTAGAGCCGTCGATCTGGAATTTTGACCGGATTGTAAAGACTTACGGTTATGTGGACAGATACTTAGGGTCTACTCAAAAACCTTAGAATCCTTGTAAACACTGGATTTCATAGCAGTTTTATGATATAATATGTGCAAAGAAAACTAATGATATCCATAAAAAACCTTGCACATGGAGTTCAAAATGTATAAGTTTAAGAAAGCAATTGGTCAATTAACATTTTTCAATAACTTTTTTACCTGTAACAAAGAATTAGATCCCCAAAATAGATGGGTCGTTTTGTCCGAACTAATTCCATGGGATGAAATTGAAATAAAGTATAAAGGTTTGTTCGCCGATGAAGGCGCTCCAGGGAAAGCAATCAGACTAGCTCTGGGAGCTCTGATCATCAAAGAACGGCTTTCACTGACTGATGAAGAAACCCTGCAACAGATTACTGAAAATCCGTATCTACAGTACTTTGTGGGCTTTGAGCAATTTGGTACACAAAAACCTTTTACACAAAGCTCTATGACATATTTCAGAAAGCGTTTCACTACCGAAATCATGAATGAGATCAATGAGATGATTTGTTATTCTGAAAATGCAAGAAAGCTCACAAAAACTGAGAACGACAATGATGATGATAGTCAAACACCTACAGGCGGGTGTAATGGAAATTCAACAGAGGAACCAGCTGGAATTGAAAACCGGGGAACCCTCATTTTAGATGCAACTTGTGTTCCTGCTGATATTCATTATCCAACCGATGTCACCTTACTCAATGATGCCAGAGAAATTGCAGAGGATATCATTGATATTCTTCATGAACCATTCATCGGTGAACAAAAGAAACCTCGTGATTACCGGATTGTTGCAAGGAAAAGGTTTCTGGAATTCATCAAAAGACGTAAACCCAATGGGGCCGCTGTAAGGAAGGCGATACGGAAACAGCTTGGCTTTTTAGGAAGAGATTTGAGGATAATACGCAACCTGGTTGAAAAAAGTGAAACCTTCTCATTGCCAAAACCATTATACAAAAAGCTTCTGGTGATAAATGAACTTTACAGGCAGCAAAAGTACATGTACAAGAATAAAATCCATAAAGTTGATGATCGGATTGTGAGTATTCACCAACCGCATATCCGGCCAATTGTAAGGGGAAAGGCATCTGCGGATGTTGAGTTTGGAGCTAAAATATCAGTCAGTGTTGTAGATGGCTTAACATTTCTTGAAACATTATCTTTTGACAACTACAACGAATCCAATCGGTTTATAGAGACTGTTGAAGAGTTCAAACGGAGATATGGCTTTTATCCTCAATCAATCCTTGTAGACCAGATATATCGGAACCGTGAAAATCGCAAATTTTGTAAACTAAATGGAATTCGTATCAACGGTCCGAAACTCGGGAGACCGACAGAATCCACTAAAGAAGAGATGCAATGCAATAGACTGGATGAAGGCCAGAGAAACCGGATAGAGGGCAAGTTTGGAGAGGCAAAACGGAAATATGGACTTGATAGGATACTTACCCGGCTACCTGAAACAACTGGCTGCACGATTGCTGTTAATTGCATCGTACTAAATCTGGAGCATCTGCTCCGGCTTTCCTTTTTTTCTTTTTTCAATGTACAGCTTTGGTTGGATGCTTATAAAATTAACTGGAGTGGAAAAGAGGTCTACGAAATCTAATAACTTTTTGAGTAGACCCTAATTAAGCCTGATTACCTCGAAAACTCTCTGCTTCACCCAATACTTTGATCATT
>CAZLDP010000640.1:0-1826 GCA_964558145.1 uncultured Prolixibacteraceae bacterium
AGCCAGGTCCTCCAGGGAATTACCCGGGCTGCATTGCAGACACGGAGCTGGTTGTCGGCAGCCTCCTTCCAGGAAACCACCAAGGTGCTCAACGAGTCAGCCATCATGGGTAAAGTCGATTATTTAGATGGGTTGAAGGAAAATGTGATTTGCGGACACCTGATCCCGGCTGGAACAGGTCTGAAGGAATACAAAAACCTGGTAGTCGGTTCAAAAACCGAATACGACAGGTTGGTTGATTTGAAAGAACCTCTTGAAGACGAAGATAAAACGATTGAAATATGAGCGATACCAAGCAACAACTGCCCCAGTTGAATATTGAACTGAGTGAAGAGGTAGCCCAGGGGATCTATTCGAACCTTGCCGTAATTACCCACTCCAGTTCTGAATTCGTGCTTGACTTTGTCAGGATCATGCCAGGCATTCCCAAGGCGAATGTGAAATCAAGGATCATTCTTACCCCTGAGCATGCCAAGCGTTTATTGCTGGCCCTTCAGGATAATCTGAAAAAATATGAAAATGCATATGGTCCCATCCGGATCAGTAGCGGGGGCGATCCGGCGATTCCCCCGATGACCTTCGGCGGGCCTACTGCACAGGCATAAATTCCAAAAAAAGGAGCTTCACTGCTCCTTTTTTTTGGAATAACTGCTGCTGTTTATCCCTGGAGATTGAAAATTCAACGCGAAGGGTGAATTAGTAGAATATCAGAAAATCATTCTGGTTATCAGATAATTGTTTTTTCCTTTTCTTTATCGGGGGAAGTGAAAAAAGGTTTATCCCGGTATTTGAGGGCGCCTGTTTTTGCGGGTCGCCGCTCTCTTTTTATATTTGTAAGCCAAAATTAAGATTGAAACTAACATCCATGAAAGGTTTAAAAATCATTGTACTGGCCAAACAGGTTCCCGACACGAGAAATGTGGGGAAAGACGCCATGAAAGCTGATGGGACGGTCAACAGGGCTGCACTGCCGGCCATTTTCAATCCCGAGGATCTGAATGCCCTGGAGCAAGCGCTTCGTATCAGGGACAGGCTTCCCGGAAGTACCGTTACCCTTCTGACTATGGGGCCTGGCAGGGCGGCTGACATTATCAGGGAAGGTTTCTTTAGAGGAGCTGATGATGGGATTCTATTGAGTGACAGGGCTTTTGCCGGTTCCGACACCTTGGCTACCTCCTATGCCCTTGCCCAGGCCATCCGGAAAGTAGGGGCTGTCGACCTGATTGTTGCCGGACGGCAGGCCATTGATGGTGATACGGCACAAGTGGGACCCCAGGTAGCTGAAAAGTTGAATCTTCCGCAGGTTACCTATGTGGAAGAAGTATTGGAGATTGCCGAAAACCGGATGGTGTTGAAAAGGCGATTGGAGCAGGGTGTGGAGATGGTGTCAGCCCCTTTGCCCCTGCTGATCACCGTAAACGGAACCGCCCCTGAATGTCGGCCCAGAAATGTAAAGTTGTTGATGAAATACAAACATGCCAAAACAGTGTCGGAAATACAGTTGGCTGCCGAAGACTACCTCCATCTGTATAACAACCGGCCGTACCTGAATATCAGGGAATGGTCGGTCAACCAGATCGAAACCGATTCTGCCCAGTTGGGACTCGAAGGCTCACCCACAAAGGTGAAAAAGATCGACAACGTTGTGCTGCAAGCTAAAGATTCCCGCCGGATCTCCCCCAACGACGAGGAGATTGAAGATCTGATGAAGGAATTGATCACAAGTCATACCATTGGATAATATCACCAACATGAATAATATTTTTGTTTATTGCGAGAGCGAAAACGGAGTGATCGCGGAAGTAAGCCTTGAATTACTCACCAAG
>CAZLDP010000641.1:0-1826 GCA_964558145.1 uncultured Prolixibacteraceae bacterium
ATTTAAAGGTTAAACAATGATTCCCATATCGAAGTTTGATGCAAGGTACAACAAGTTTAATAATAATCCATCTCTTGGGGACTCTTTTTTGGGCATGGGGTTCAGAAAGGGTCTAACAGTGATTCCGGCAGATTGAGGGATTTCAGGGGTCAATCATGTCAAAAAAGCGCAACCATAAAGCGTCCTTCTTTCCTAGTTTCGAGAGTTTCTCGTAGGCCAGGTTATAGCCTGTGGTTTCGCTGATTTCGGTACCGGGAATCATGGACCATTCGACCACCATCAATTGGATGTAGGAGGCTGGCTTGGTTCTGTCGATCAGGTTTTTGTTGATCTTAACCAGGGGCCGCGATCCGCTGTATCCGGCAGGAGTTAGCCCCGACACATTTGATTCTTCGGTATTAGACCACCAGGCTTGTGTTTTTCTCTCTGCCGGTGACATGGCATTCATCTCGGTTTTGAGTTTTCTGACTGCTTCGCGCCAGGAATTGAGTACGATAATGTGGTCGACGGGAGCGCTGTTTTTTGGGGATGTACCGTTTTCGGCAGCCGGCATGCCTGCTTCAAGATAAGCCTGCATCAGTTTTTCGGCCAGTTCCGGATCTATTTTTCTGATCTTCTCCAAATTAGCAGCAAATTTTTGTTTTTCAGCCTCTCTGGATGGGAGCAGGGAAGTGGAAAGATCGACTGCATGGTTTTGTGGCTGTGAAGCCTGTTTTTCGGCTTTCTCGACCGAACCCTGAAAGAAGGCGATTAACGTAAGAATGAAATCTTCACGGCTGACCGGTTCAAACAGGGGAAGATTGCTGTCGGTAATGGCAATAACCCGGTTGGGAACAGAGATCCGGTCGAGTTCCGCAAAGTGGTAAAACCGCCCTGTTTTGCGGGGTTCCACAAAGATGTCGTTGATCACCGGATTTCCAGCCAATGCACGGGGATTGTTGAAATAGACGGTAACAAAGGCGTCGGGAGAGGTATCCCACGATGGAAGGGAATCTACGGCCAACGTGGTGTAAATCCCCGTTTCAAAACTGGCTGTTAAAAACCTGCCTTGTTCCTTGGTTGGGGTAATCTTTGCATCAAAAACGACCTTTAGTCCCCTGATATCGTAAAAAAGCGTGTCGTTCCGGAAGAGATCGGCACAAGCTGCCAGTTTCTTTTTCAGAAGATTGACTTGCGGCTGAAGCGATTTGGTTACTCCGGGTTCAACCGACAGGGTGAAAGAAGTGATCCCTTCGGCGCCGGGCATAAAATATTGACCTTCAAATTCAACAATTGTGCTGATCTGAGCAGGGGTTGTCTGCGCTGCTACAGGGAGCGAAGCTGCCAGCCAACCGGCTAAAAAAAAGGTAAAAAATCTCATCCCGGGTTACTTTGGATTTATTTCGGAACAAATTTAGGAGATAAATCAGAAGTAAGAATAACCCGGGATGATTTCAGCCAGAAACCTGCTCAGAGTTCCTAATAATTTTCACATTCCAGCTCAAAATAGGCCTGATCGTGATCGCAGGCGGGGCATTTTTTCGGCGGACGGGAAGCCTCGTGCAGAAATCCGCAAACGCGGCATTTCCATACGACTTTTCCATCCCTTTCAAATACCTTCCCACTTTCCAGGTTGCTGTAAAGTTTCAGAAACCTTTTTTCATGGGCAGCTTCCACTTTAGCAATCGTTCTGAAAGTGACGGCAATTTGTTTGAATCCCTCCTCTTCAGCTATGCGGGCAAATTCAGGATAGAGAGCTGTCCATTCCTCATTTTCCCCCTCGGCTGCCGCTTTCAGGTTTTCAAGGGTATTGCCAATCTTGCCTGCCGGATAAGCTGCCGTAATAG
>CAZLDP010000642.1:0-1818 GCA_964558145.1 uncultured Prolixibacteraceae bacterium
TGATCTTACCGCCCCGTTCTATGGACAGCACACTCTTGTTGGTCGCCCTGATCACCGTCCCGGGAAGAATGGTAAGCGTTGCCCCCGCATCCACATATACCCAGCCGTCCAGTTTGACCAAACCGCTCCAGGTCTCATTGGCTGTGATGTGAACTCCCCCGGCTCGCGTAAACTGCCCGTTCCCCTTGGTCACCGTCGGTGTCCCGTAATTCGTGTTCACCGGATCCCAGTTGGCCCAACCTTCCGTCCAGTCGTTCACACCGTCAAAAGCACCCACATAACTCACCTTCTGAAAGAAGGCATGGTTGATATCCTGTGCCGTGCCTTGCACCACCACAGCAATCATCACTAAAATAGCAAGTAAAATTTTCTTCATTTTTCTGTTTTTTTGTTTCTGACTATCTTGCAATATTTGACCACTTCTAATTGTTCAATAATTTCATCCCCCTGTATTCCAATCATTTAATAGTTATGATTTACGACTTAAGATTTTCATATTCTGATATTCCTAAAGTTTCCATATCAGGCTGAACGAAAACTGCCGGCTAGGGGTGTAATTCCTCGTAAACGCCTCAATATCTTCGTTCGCACCATGGTATTGCGCAAAGCGGACCGGCTCGTTCAGAATATCCTTCGCTCCCGCCTTTACACTGAAGTGTTCTCCGATTCCCTTCTGAAATGTCAGATCCAGTTCGTTCCGGGGGAGTTCCCAGGTATGAGGATTGGTGGGTGTGCCCACATAGGCGATCCGTTTTCCCACTACATTATAGCTCAGGTTGATGTCAAGGTCTTTCTCCATGTTGTTGTAAAACAGGCCCAAGTTGACAATATAGGGCGACTGTCCAGCCATCACCCTGAGCGTGTCGCGGGTAAACTCCTGTTTCGAAGTGTTGATTTCACTTTTTATCAGGGAGGTATTGAAAACAATCGTCAGGTCTTTCAAGAACTGCAGGAATCCCGCGGAATTCTCCATGCCTTCAAAGCGCTTCCTGACATCGATTTCTATTCCCGTGCTGTAGGCTTCCTCGGTATTGTAGGGGAAGTAGTCGTAGGTGGTCCCCGATGGCCGGAGAAAAGTCTCGATCGGATTGGTGAACTTCTTATAAAAGCCGGCCACCGAAATCATCTCCCCCTGTTGCGGATACCACTCATACCGGAGGTCGTAATTGGCCGCATAGGCGCTCTTCAGTTCGGGGTTTCCGTAAACAATGGCAAACAGTTCAAAATCCTGGTAGTCGAAGGGGGCCATCTCCCTGAATTCAGGACGGTTTACTGTCTTTCCGTAGGAGAACCGTACCAGGTGAGAAGCATTGATATTCCAGGTAAGATTCACCGAAGGGAACAGATCCAGGGTATCGCGGGTGATGGGGGTTTTATCGGCATCTTCCCGCATTTCAAAGAAATTGGTGATTTTCCGGTTCCAGTTTTCAAGCCGGACTCCCCCATAAAGAATGATTTTTGGAGTGAGGGGTATGGAGAGGGCCCCATATCCCGCTGTCAGGATATCGGTGGCATCATAGCTGTCCTTTGCCCGGGTATTGTCACGATAAGAAAGCCCGTGCTGTGTATAGGGAGCCGTCTGGTCAAACCAGAAATTTTCAGGACTCATAATTTCCTTCACAGGATTAAAAAAAATATCCGGGGCATTTCGTACGGCGACCACGCCGACCAGCCGTGAATCAAGCGACCGCTCCTTCTTTTCATATAATCCGCCTGCTTTCAATTGCCACGGTGTTTCTGAAAAGGGAAAACTCATCCGGTGAGTCACATCCAGCTTACCATCGTTTATCTTTTCATCCATGTTGATCCAAAGTCGTC
>CAZLDP010000643.1:0-1817 GCA_964558145.1 uncultured Prolixibacteraceae bacterium
TAATGATAGAGGATGGTATCTAACAGGTTGTATTCAGGAAGAGAGTCACTGTCTTTCTGTCCGGGCCTCAACTCTGCAGAGGGAGGTTTCACCAGGGCATGGTGGGGGATGACCTCCCCATCGCGGTTGATCCAGGCAGCCAACTGGTAGACTTCGGTTTTGTAGAGGTCGCCCAGGACAGCGATTCCGCCGTTCATGTCCCCATAGAGGGTACTGTATCCGACTGCACATTCGCTTTTATTGGAGGTATTTAAAACGAGGTGACCGAATTTGTTGGAAAGGGCCATCAGGAGGATTCCTCTGGTCCGGGCCTGGATGTTTTCCTCGGTGGTATCGGAAGGGAGGTCTCCGAAGATGGGTTTCAGGGCGTGGGTAAAGCTGTCGACAGCCTCCCCAATGGGGATAAGGTCATAGGCGATGCCCAGGTTTTGCGCCAACGCGATGGCATCGTCCACACTGTGGGTGGAGCTGATTGGGGAAGGCATCAGCAGCACCCGTACATTGGCGGCACCCAGGGCTTTCACAGCCAGGACGGCCACCACTGCCGAGTCGATACCTCCCGAAAGTCCAAGTGTAGCCCGGGTAAAACCGCTCTTCCGGAAATAATCGCGGATTCCTGTCACCAGGGCCTGAAAGATCTTCTCTATTTTCCCGGTTTCAGGCTGAAGCTGCGGAACCCCCGGTTTTTTTGTGTCGATAATCCGGAAATCCTCTTCAAAATAGCGGAGTTCATGAACGATCTCCCCTCCGGCATCGATGACCACCGATCCGCCGTCGTAGATCATCTCAGCCTGCCCCCCTACTTGGTTCACATACACTACAGGAAGGCGGTAAAGGGAGGCTTTGCGGCGCAGCACATCTTTACTCCAACTCTCCTGGTTGGCTGAAAAGGGAGAAGCCGACAGGTTGATTACCAGGTCGGGATGAAGCCGGGCCAACTCTTCAAGGGGGGAGGTCTGGAAAAGCATGTCCCTGCCAAACTCCTTCTGCACAGGTTGTTCATCCCACAGATCTTCGCAGAGGGTCACCGCAATCCGGTGGTCTTCGTATTCCAGCAGGCGAAAGGAGGTGTTGGGTTCGAAGTGGCGGTACTCGTCGGACACATCGTAGGTGGGTATCAACGATTTGAAAAAGCAGTCCCTGACTTCCCCCCCGGTAAGGAACCAGGCGGCATTGAACAACTGCTTCCCCTTTTCTCCCTCGTAGAGGGCGGGTCCACCCACCAGAGCGGCTATCCCCCTGCAATGCCCGGCAATTTCGCGGATGGCCTCTTCCGCCCGGAGAATAAACTCCTTTTTTTCCAGCAGATCGTGCGGATAGTAGCCGGTTACTGCCAACTCGGAAAAAACCACCAGACTGGCGCCCCCTTTCCGGGCTTCGTCAATGGCGCCGGTGATCTTTCGCACGTTGCCGTCAAAATCACCGATTGTGTAGTTCAGTTGTGCCAGGGCAATTTTCATTTCTTGAATTGATGTATGGTTATTCAGCGGGATGCATGGGTTGGAATATTTTCGTTGCAAATCTCTTCTTTTTAAGCCAATTTCGCAATATTCTTTTCTTTTTAGCGTCGTGAAAAATATAACCGGTTTGACCTATGCGTATATCGTCTGTTTTAGCGGGGTTGTGCCTTGTCCTTCTGAGCGTATCGTGCAGCGAAAGGCGCGACAGGATCAATCTCTCCTCCATCAGGGAGGAGGTTTCGTTTGTGCGGTTTGATGAGGAATTGTTTGCGCTGGGAGTATCCCCGCAGCCTGAGGATTTGCTCCGGTTGAGGGTGAAGTACCCCGCTTTTACCGATCTTTATACCTGGCAGGTTC
>CAZLDP010000644.1:0-1803 GCA_964558145.1 uncultured Prolixibacteraceae bacterium
ATTGCTGTATAGTTTGACTCCTTTCTGGGCCGGTTTCTGAATCGTATGGTGCGATGTCAGTTGTTCAAGGGTGTTCCTAACTACAATGGGGTATGCTCATTGCTTTTTTTTGCCTGAAAAGTAATAGTTTTGACGAAGAGGACGAGTAATTCGGAATACGATGCATCATATTCAAGATTTGATAAAAGAGAGGGTTCTGGTGTCGGACGGGGCCTGGGGCACCTTTTTGCAGCAGAAAGGGATGAAGCCAGGTGAGTGCCCCGAGTTGTGGAATGTGACCCACCGGAGCGACGTACTTGATATCGCTCGCAGTTACGTGGAGGCGGGAGCCGACATGATCGAGACCAACAGTTTCGGAGGCAGCCGTTTCAAACTGGAGAAGTATGACCTGGCAGGGAGGGTGACTGAACTGAACAGGGCGGCAGCGGAAA
Source organism: uncultured Prolixibacteraceae bacterium (assembly GCA_964558145.1). Lineage (GTDB taxonomy): Bacteria > Bacteroidota > Bacteroidia > Bacteroidales > Prolixibacteraceae > UBA1413. The sequence continues at coordinate 432 of CAZLDP010000644.1, forward strand.
TCAGCAGGGAAGCCGCGGGTGACAGCCGGTTGGTGCTGGGATCCTTGGGACCCACGGGGAAAATACTGATCATGGAAGAGGTGTCGACCGAAGAGATGTACGACGCCTTCCGGGAACAGGCCATGGCGCTGGAAGCCGGCGGCGCCGACCTCCTCATCGTGGAGACCATGACCTGCCTCGACGAGGCGGTACTGGCCGTACGGGCAGCCCGTGAAAATACCCGGCTTGAAGTGATCTGTACCATGACCTTCGACAAATTGGTAACCGGAGAGTACCGCACCATGATGGGCATCTCGCCTTCCGAAATGGTACAACCCCTGGTGGAAGCGGGCGCTTCCATTGTGGGCGCCAATTGCGGAAACGGCATGGCTGGGATGATTCCCGTGGTGGAAGAGATCCGCCGGACCCATTCCTCGATTCCAATCCTTGTACATGCTAATGCCGGTGTGCCCGTTTATCGCGACGGAATCACCATTTTCCCGGAAAGTCCCGAAGATATGGCAGCCCGCGTGAATGCTCTGCTCAGAGCCGGCGCCTCCATCATCGGAGGCTGCTGCGGAACCACCCCCGAACATATTAAGGCCATCAGAGAGGCTTTGAACAATTAGCAATGAACAATTAACAATTAACACGTTGAACCTTTGAACGGCACGCAGTGCCATTGAACGGCGCAGCCATTGAACCCTTTTTTAGGTGTTTTAGCTCTCCTTTCAGGATAGTCGCCAGATTTTTATTTCTTGTAACTTACCGAAATTCCCGGCCTGCTGCCCGTTCTGAATCCGGTGGTAAAACCGGGATGGGCCTGTATATATTTGAGGAACTCCCTGATATAGGGTGAAGGCGTGTTGACGTTGTGGGCGGCAAAACAACCTCCCTTGTTTAGTTTGGTCTCCAGTGCCATGAAATAGTTTTTATACCAGTATTTGTCGGCGTCGCAAAAGACGAAATCCCAACCATTTTCAAGGGCGGGAACCAGTTCATGGGCGTCACCCAAACGGGCATCGATGTAATCCGAAAGTCCCGCTTTTCTGAAATTCTGTAAAGCCTGCAGATAACGTTTCTTGTCGATTTCAATGGTCACCAGCTTGCCCCCTGTTTTGGTAAGCGCCCAGGCTATCCAAATGGCTGAGTGGCCGGTAGACGTGCCGATTTCCAGTACCTTGCGGTATTTGCCTTCCAGTACCAGGTTGTAAAGTATCCTGCCATCGGTGACCGGAACGTTCATTTCTTTCCATTCGCCTGCCTGATTTTTCAAAAAGGTCAGCACTTTCCTGTCGAGTTCGTTCCGGGGCTCGGGATATTGGGCGGATGCCACTCCCTGCATAAGAAGTAAGAAAATCACCAGGAGTAAAGATATCCGACAGGTAATAAC
>CAZLDP010000645.1:0-1801 GCA_964558145.1 uncultured Prolixibacteraceae bacterium
GTGGCGTTTACGTACAAGTGGTAGTTGCAATATTTAATCTAATTTAAAACTATTCCAAATTGTCGTTTTCACTGGCTTTTGTTCAAATTTTGCGGTTACCTTACGTTCTAAAAAGGAATCTACTTATAGAGGATAACAAATGCTATGGTAGCAGTGGCTTTAACCATTTTTAATGGTTGCCAGAAAGAGGAACTAACTGTCCGGCAACTGACGGACGAAGTACAACCACAGGAAGTGGTTCAACCCGATGTGTATGTTGAAAACGGGTATTTGGCGTTTAAAAACATCGAAGCAGTGGATAGTATTATTCATTTGCTCAATAAAATGACGACTTCTGAAAAAGCGACATGGGAAAACCAGTTGGGATTCAAATCGGCAAGAGCTGAATTCGATGCGCTGTTTGAGGAGTATGACAACTTACCTACTTATGAGGCATTTCTTGCCTTTAAAGAAAAATACAATGTTGAAAAAGGCGCTGTGTTTGTTTACCCCCAACTTAGGCTAAAATCAACCTATAATGAGGATGATTTAATACATGATTTTCCGGAAGATAATCCCTATGTACCTTATTATTCTGACCGATGGCATAAAATAAACGGTATAAGCGACAGAAGGCTCAACAATGAGTTAAGGATTAACAGATACCGATATTACGAGTTCAACTATCAAACTAATCAATATGATTGGGTACGGGGCTATAACGTCTATTTCAAACAAAGAGGCCAGAAAAAATCATGGCTGGGTAGTTGGAAAGATTATAAAACAACGTACATTTTTGATGATTTAGCTGTAAAAGTCGGGAATGAGCCAACATCGGAGTTTAACCCTTATAGCCCTGTGGTAAGCCCGGAGGTAAAACCACATGCCACAATTGGGTTATACTGGTTTGTGTATAGAATGCCGGATCCGGGTATTCCGAATTATGTTCCACCATTGCTTGCTATTCCGGATGTAAGTATTTCCATTTTAACTTCATTCAGGGGATTTGGTGTTGAAGCATTGTATAATGTTGATCATATAGAACATTCAGGTTTCCCTGGAACGAGCTTTCCTTATAATCCGGCACCAGACTATTAAAAATTATTTAAGATTTCGGGCAGGAGTTTTCCTGTCCGAAATTTTGTAAAACAATGAAAATGCGAGAAAACTATTTATTCATACTGATAATAATTTTTGGAATAACACTTTTTGCTTCCTGCGAAAAAGAGGTTACGTTCGATTTTGACAAACCTGCCAAACTTAGCCTGAACTGCATATTAAACCCCGACTCCACCATCACTGCCCGTTTAACTTTATCCAGAAATATTGAGAGTAGCAGCACCTTTCACCCGGTTGACGACGCCACGATTGTACTGTATGAAAACGGCACGGAACTGGGCACCTTAACTCCGGCTGGCGAAGGAAATTATTATTTGGACTATTATCCTGAATCCCAGAATGAATATAAAATTATCGTCATCCATCCTGATTTTGAAAACCTGACTGCCGTAACAATGGTGCCGCAAAAGCCTGATGTGACATTTACACCTGATACATTAAAGCGTATCGAACAAACTGAATGGTATTGGCTGGATATAAATTTTGTAATTCACGATTTGCCAGGAAAAAACAATTATTGGCTTTATGAAAAACGTACAGTTCATGGAGTTACAAATACAGGGGGTGGTTTTCAAAATATAAAAGCTCCGTTTATTGATGACTTTAACCGTAGTACAGAACCTGAATCAAAATTCGGTTTTGCATATAACTATTATGTGCGCATCTCAGATATTGGGTACGACGGAAAGAAAATGGCTTTTAA
>CAZLDP010000646.1:0-1801 GCA_964558145.1 uncultured Prolixibacteraceae bacterium
ATATCCTTGCCTGTAACCAGGCAAAGGATAACAGGCGGGATGGAGAAATATTCACAGAAGCGGAATCTGGAAAGGCAGAGATAAGCTTTCAGGAATATGAACATGACTTTGGAAAGGTTAAAGAGGGTGAAAAGGTGGCCTGCGTGTTTTCATTCTGTAATACGGGGGAAGGAAGTCTGGTAATAGAATCGGTATCAGCAAGCTGCGGATGCACAGTTCCCAAATATGACAAAAAACCGGTTCCCCCCGGTAAAAACGGGATGATTGAAGTTGCATTCAACACGGCAGGCAGGAGCGGCATTCAAACAAAAACAGTTACTGTCAGATCAAATGCCGGCACGCCTGTGGTAATCCTGAAATTGACAGCTGAAGTTTTTTAACGTTAATAACAATTAATAAATCTTGTGATGACTAATTTTGCATACTTACTTTTAATGGCGCAGCCAGCAGGAGGATCCTCCGGTCAGGGCAATGCAATGGTGACTTTCCTGCCTCTTCTGCTCGTTTTTGTTGTTTTCTACTTTTTTATGATTAGGCCACAGATGAGAAAGCAGAAAGAGATGAGCAACTACAGAAATTCCCTGAAAAAAGGCGATAAAGTAGTTACTACTGGCGGAATATACGGGAGAATAAATGAGGTAAAAGACACATACGTTATGCTTGAAGTAGGGGGAGACGTAAAGTTAAGGGTGGATAAAAATGCCCTTCTTAAAGATCCCTCAGACATCGAGCAGAAGTAACAGAAAGGCACAATTCTTTTGTGAAAGGGCAACGATCCATATTGCTGGGCAACCTTTCTAAAAAAGGAACAGAGGGCATTGACAATGACATACTGGTTTTTGTCTTTTTCCTGTTCCTTTCTTTTGTGCTATGGTTTCTTAATTCGCTTGAAAAGGAGATTGAAACCGACATAAGGTACCCGGTTCGTTATGCGAACATTCCAAAAGACAGAGTGCTTGTTGAAGATCTTCCGTCCAGACTTACCCTTTACCTGAAAGGGCCGGGCTATTCAATTATGAAGCTTAAGGTTTACGGCAGCAAAACCCCGGTTGTCATTGATATTTCCGACGTAAACTACAGGAGAGTTCCGGGCAGCAGCAGCCTGAACTATTACGTGATCACATCGGGCCTTATCAAAAATCTTACCAATCAGCTGAAGGCTGAATGCCAGATAACATCTATACAGCCGGACACCCTGTACTTTACATTTGACAGAATCGTTTCCAGGAAAGTGAGGGTTGTTCCTGATGTTGAGGTAAATACCGACAAACAGTATTTCGTGAAAGGAAGCATAGCTTCAGAACCCGATAGTATTACAATTACAGGGCCAAAACATATAGTCGATACTGTAAAAAGTGTTAAGACCAGGAAGAGAAGGTTCATTGGAGTTAATGAGACGTTAAGGAAGAATTTGTCGCTTGAAAATGCCAGGTTGTACGATATGTCGGAAAGAAAGGTTACTGTCACAATACCTGTGGAACAGTTTACAGAAGCAAGACTGAAGGTCCCTGTTAAAATTTTAAACAAGCCTGATTCAATAGATATTAAAATCTTTCCCGATGAGGTTAACGTAAAGTGTCTTGTGGCAGTAAGTGATTACAAGGAAATTGAAAATATACCTTTTGAGGTCATACTTGATATGCGGAAAGCTGACATTGTCACGGCAAATAAGCTGTCTCTTGAGATAATTAATGTGCCGGATTTTGTAACATCTCTTAGATTCACTCCCTCAACGGTGGACTTCCTGATAGAAAAAAAGACCAGATGAAGGGAACAGGCAAGCCACGGATAAGGTTGGGGG
>CAZLDP010000647.1:0-1800 GCA_964558145.1 uncultured Prolixibacteraceae bacterium
TTCTACAACAACATCTACCGCCGTTCCCGGTTGCTGGAACTGGGGCAGACCGCGCTTACCTCCATCATTGGGGTAACCGCCATATTTTTTGTGCTGCTCCTCGACGACACCGTTTATTCCTACAAAAATTATTACCAGCTCTTTTTCAACCTGCTGCTGCTTCATTTTTCGTTCACCTATTTCTTCAGACTTTTACTTACCTCGCAGACCATCAGGAAAATCCATCAACGGAAAATAGGCTTTAACACCCTGATAATCGGGAATAATGAAAAAGCCCTGAAGATCTTTCATGAAATGAATACCCAACCCCGGCCTGCAGGCAACAAATTTTGCGGATATATTGCCGTGGAAAACAACCACAAGGGGTTGCTTGATAAACATCTCCCCCTGATGGGGGAGATTGCTGATCTGGAAACAGTGATCCAGGAGGGTAATATAGAAGAGGTCATTATTGCCCTGGAAACCGACCAACACAATAAACTGAGCCAAATCCTCACCATCGTGGAAAACCGGGAGATCACCATTTGGGGAATTCCCGACCTCTACGACTTTCTTTCGGGGATGGTCAAGATCAACACCATTTACAGCAGTCCCCTTATAAAAATATCAAACGGTCTGATGCCTGCATGGCAGGAAAATGTTAAACGGCTGATCGATGTAACCACATCCATTGTTGCCATGATGATCCTGTCTCCGGCTTATCTGGCGCTGGCCGTCATCATCAAATCGACAAGCAGGGGGCCTGTCATTTACAGCCAGGAACGTGCCGGAAAATTTGGAGTTCCCTTTACCATTTACAAATTCAGGAGCATGTACGAAGAGGCTGAGAAGGACGGACCTGCCCTCTCCTGTAAAAATGATTCACGGATTACTCCGGTAGGCCGGTTCATCCGGAAAACCCATCTTGACGAGATTCCGCAGTTCTACAATGTCCTGAAAGGGGATATGTCGTTGGTCGGACCCCGTCCCGAAAGATTCTACTATATCGACCAGATTGTCAAAAAGGCCCCCCATTACAAACTGTTGCATAAATTGCGCCCGGGAATCACCTCATGGGGCCAGGTAAAATACGGTTATGCCTCCAACGTGGAAGAGATGCTTGAAAGGCTTCCTTACGACATGATCTACCTGAAAAACATCTCCCTTTATATCGATTTCAAGATTCTCATCTACACGATGATCAACGTTTTTCACGGGAAGGGAAAATAAAAAAACAAAGGGACATCCATTCAGACATCCCTTCCTTGCCAAGATTATACGATATAATTCTATGAATTTCTGGGTTTCCAGGGTTCATTTCTCCGATCGCCCCCTCTTCTGTCGTCACGGCGGTGATCATCTCTCCGGTCACCTCCCCGGCGGTCATCACGGCGGTCGCCGCCACGATGGTCTCCACGGTGGTCGTCACGGCGACGGTCGTCATCGCGCCGCGGCGGACGTCCCTCATGCCCCTGCTCACGTTCCACATACCCTTCCGGTTTAGGCAACAAGACCCTGCGGGAGAGTTTCAGTTTTCCGGTTTTTTCATCCACACCGATCAGTTTCACCTCCACCATGTCGTTTTCCTTCATGATATCCGATGCGGATTCCACCCTTTTCCAATCAAGTTCAGAGACGTGGAGCAATCCTTCCTTCCCGGGCATAATCTCAATAAATGCGCCGAATGAGACGATCGACTTCACCTTTCCGGTATACACCTCTCCCACTTCGGGAAGGGCAACGATGGCCTTCACCCGTGCTTTGGCTGCGTTGAGGATCTCGAGGTTCGGCCCGGAAATCTCCACAATGCCATTGTTTTCA
>CAZLDP010000648.1:0-1794 GCA_964558145.1 uncultured Prolixibacteraceae bacterium
TTTTCCGTCCTGCAGGTAACCGATATCTCCTGTATGAAGCCATCCTTCCTCATCAATTATTTCACGTGTTGCCTTTTCATCTTTGTAATAACCCTTCATTACATGCGGTCCGCGGACAAGTATTTCACCATCATCGGCAATTTTCAGTTCTGTATTGTCAAGTGGAATGCCATTGGTACCAAGAGCATTGTCGGAAGGCTGATTAACAGATATTACCGGAGATGTTTCAGTCATTCCGTAACCCTGGTAGAGATGAAGTTTTGCGGCTGTGAATAAACGTATGATATTAGGGCGTATAGCAGCACCTCCGGTTACAACCCACATCTCTTTTCCTCCCAGATAATCACGCCATTTACTGTAAACAAGACGGTCTGCAAGCCGATGTTTTAAACGGTAAATATATCCGGTTCTTTTATTATTATAATTATTGGCAAAACGCCATGCCCACCTGTAAATGATCCTTTTAATGCCTTTCAGGTTTTTCCCTGCCTCTTCCAGTTTTGCATACATTAGCTCAAGCACTCTTGGTACTGCACAAAATCCGTCGCCATGAAAGCTTGCCAGATCTCTTGCGACTGTTGAAATGTTCTCAGCATAATAAGTACTGATACCAAGCTGTTGAAATTCATAATTCATTGTTCTCTCATAAGTATGGCAGAGAGGAAGAAAGCTGAGCATTTTATGTTGTGGACCGGCTGTTTGCCTGATTGCATGACCATAAGAATCGAATGTAAGATTCCTGTGTGTAAGCATTACTCCTTTCGATTTACCTGTCGTTCCTGAAGTATATATGATTGTTGCCACATCATCAGGAGAGATTTCCTGCTTATTGCGTTCTATCACAGGATCGTTTTTCTCACGGTTCTGTTTTCCCAGTTCAATTAAATCGTCGAAACAGAACCCCGATCCGCAATCGTCTATTGTCATCACTTCAGCAGGATGATCCATCCTGGCTATAATCGGAAGAACTTTGTTATACAGTGATTTGTTACCCAAAACAATAAGCTTTGCATCACTGTGATTGAAAACATGCAGGAATTCATCTTCACTGAGGGTAGAGTAAACCGGGACAAAAACAAGACGGGCAAGGGTGCACCCCATATCCAGGAAGTTCCATTCAGGACGGTTATTGCAAATGACAATCACCTTGTCTTCAGGTTGATATCCTTTCGCAATCAGTCCGCTGGCCACATTCCATGATGCTTCAACATACTCATCAACACTGACTTTTATCCACTTCCCGTTAGAATATTTTGCAAAAATGTCGTCCTTGGGAAATTTGGTCTTAAGAATATCAAGATAATCAAAGGTTCGTGTAGGTATCATGGCTGGATTATAAAAATGTAAAAATAACTAATTTTTAGTGGTCACGAACTTTATTTTTATTTTACAGACACATTCTTTGTCAAGTTTTGGTTTTAGCATTGGTTTGAATGGCTTGACAATGTGTGGAACTGTAAGTGTAGATTATTTGATTTCTATTGCTTTCCAGCCCAATTCATTTTTCTTTTTGTTGAATGAAAGTATTGCTCTCCCGGTTACGGTCTGTCCATCAGTCAGCTTATTTTTTTCTATAATTTTGGGGTCAACAAAGATGTCTTCAATGAAACCAAAGTTTTGTGGAGAAATTATATTTATTGTTCCTTCAAAATCCTTTATTGCATCTGATGTCAAGTTAGAGTCGGCCTTTTTTGCGGTCAGAATCTTATAAAAACCATCTTAACCGTCTCCATTCAAACGTACTTTTAAGAGATCGCAAATTTATGATTTTGTAAAATTGTCTGAATAATTGAA
>CAZLDP010000649.1:0-1787 GCA_964558145.1 uncultured Prolixibacteraceae bacterium
TTTCAGGACAAAAAGAACCCAACGGCCGCAGGTAGAAGAGGTTATATCAACGGTTCCCATTCTGAGATAGAAGTTGCCCAAGAAGATGATTGGACAGCTCAAAACATCTTTAACCGTGGGATGTCTCTTCTGAATTTCATGGAGAAACGCTGGCAGCTGCAATTTGGTAACAATGAAAAGGCTGAGTTGCTTCATGTATCATTTATAAATGACGGGCGTGAAGTACCTGATGAAATCCCCGAAACTGAGCTAACTCCGACACTTGTAATCGAAACAACGCGGGAATTGTCTGACAGGCATTATCTCCGCTTGGATTTCTGGAGCAATTTTGTGAACTACTGCAGGGAAAATGGGCGTGGCGAAGACATAGCTTCACGTAAACCGTCTACTGACGATTGGTATGACGTTACAATAGGCAGCAGAGATTACCATATATTCTTTCAGCTATTAAGGCAAAAAATATTGCGAATCGGGTTATATGTTTATCGCCCTGAGGATTTTGCACGATTGGAGGCTCTAAAGGTAGAAATTGAAAATGCTTATGGGTCTCCGCTTGAATGGTATACGAGCCGCCAAAAAAGTACAGCAAAGAGAATTCTCCATTCAATCGAAGCGGATATTCATAACCCTGAACTATACCATCAACATTTCAAATGGCTAATTTCTCAGTTTGATAAATTGAAAACAGCTTTAGAAAAAGTGGACATCAACGCCAATCAATCAACAGGCGTTTCCGAAAGCACAGTTCTTACCAATGAAATGACAGCGGTTGCATATGAAGTTTCCAAGAAGGTATTTGAAGGTTCTGTTGGACGTAGTGAAGGTAAAGATGAAATTGTACGGCGCACTGGCATGAACGCAGGTTCTGCCGGAGACTATATAACGGACTTCTTAGCCATGATGAATGGTGAGAAATATACCAGAACACTTAACGAATATACAACAAGATATTTTTTAGAGCATATCCAGGAAGATTATGGTGTGCCTGCTCTTAAAAAGGCTGTTACTGCCTGCAGTAAACATGCCGCGTATTACGCAACGCTTGGACACGGTAGATTAGCATATGTGGAGCGAATTGTTGAGGAATATAACAGCCTGTAGCTGGGGAGGCAATGGAGCATGGTAGTGTTTGATAAAAAAACGCTGCGGATACTAAAATATATACATAATCGTAGCAAGAACGGCGTTACTTGGGCAAAATTGCAGAAAAAGTTCGGGGAGGATGATGCAAATACCTTTTTGCTCGAAGCTTTGAATAAAGAACAATATTTAGTGACGAAGGATATCAAAGGGCAATGGATTAACTTTGACCAGCCACAATTAATCATGGACTCTCGGTTTGTTTCATTTGCTACCCCAAAGGCGAATGAAATGATTGAACGCAAATACTATGATTTTTGGAAATGGATCATTCCTACGTTTATTTCTGTAGTAGCATTGTTTATCAGCATTCTCGCTTTATTCAAATGAGGCGTTAGGATAACCTTTTAATTTTGACCATACCTTTTAATTTTTCTCGATTACCGTCTAAGGAGGGGGTGCATAAACCATAATGATGGAATCGGTGGCAAGGCAGATACCCTTGCAAAGCATAATCTACAACCAAAAGAAAGTGCTTCCTCAGTCAGTCTATAACGGCAGAAAGCCCTTATATCAAGCGGTTTCCGCCCATTTGCTAACCAGCAATAGCGCAGGAGCCGCTTATTTGCATTGTATCAAAGACGGCACGAACATAGATCTAGCTTGCGTCTCTGGATCGCTGTTGATTTACACTTTTGTTGTAGCCT
>CAZLDP010000650.1:0-1784 GCA_964558145.1 uncultured Prolixibacteraceae bacterium
GTTGAGACGTGCCGGGTACGCGAAGCAGCGGATTGAGATTTTCAAGCCGGCTATTGATGTCCGTTTTTCAGAAGTCAATGTGGTGTCGCACGATGAAAACTCGATCCGTTCTACTCCGGTGGAGAATTCCTCCAACATACTGTTGTTGTCGGCCGATGTCGATGTGGTGGGTATAGACGAAGCCCAGTTTTTCGACAAGCACCTGGTAGATGTGGTGGTTCAGCTTGCCAACCAGGGATTGAGGGTGATCGTAGCCGGCCTCGACATGGATTTCAAGGGGAATCCTTTCGGTCCGATGCCGGGATTGATGGCGGTGGCCGATTTTGTGACCAAGGTTCATGCGGTGTGCATGAGGTGCGGGTCGGTTGCCCAGTTCTCGCACCGGCTCTCGGAGAAGGAACAGGTGGTACTCCTTGGGGAGAAGGATATTTATGAACCGCTGTGCCGCCGCTGTTACATGCAGGCAAATTTCCGTCAATGATTCCCTGGAGTGTTGAAGATATCGTCCGGGTGCTTTCGGCTTCAGTCGATTGGGGGCAGGTTGAGCCCGGCTATCCGGTAACCCATCTTTCGGTCGACAGCCGTACCCTTTTGAATCCGCAGGGAACCCTTTTTTTTGCCCTCAGGGGAACGCGCAACGACGGGCACCATTATGTGGAGGAGCTGGTATCGGGAGGAGTGAGGGCTTTTGTGGTAGATTCCGCTTTCGTGGTTCCCCATGGTTCAGGGGCAGCCTTCATCACCGTGCCGGATACGCTGGCTGCCTTGCAACGGCTGGCTGCCTGTCATCGTTCGAAGTTCAGTTTCCCCGTAATCGGAATAACCGGGAGCAACGGCAAGACGATAGTCAAAGAGTGGCTTCATGACCTCCTTGCAGGCCATTTCTCCATTGTCAGAAGTCCCAGGAGTTACAATTCCCAAACCGGTGTCCCGCTTTCGGTGTGGCACATGGGCGCGGATAACAACCTGGGGATTTTCGAGGCGGGGATCAGTCAGTTGGGAGAAATGAAGAAACTGGCTCCTGTGATCCGTCCCTCCCTGGGGATTCTTACCCATGTTGGCGATGCGCATCAGGAGAACTTCTCCTCCCTTGAGCAAAAAATCGCGGAGAAGTTGCTTCTTTTTGAAGGGTGTAAAAAACTGGTGTTTTGCATGGACCAGCCCCTTTCTGCCTCCATGACGCTCGATTTTTGCAACCATCACGGAATACAAGCCTTGGGGTGGTCGTTCCATGATCCAAGAGCTTTCCTGCGGTTCAGTGTTGACAGCCGGAATGGGACCATGAATCTTTCGGCGGAATGGGAGGGTGGCAGGGCTGCCTATTCCCTTCCCTTTACCGACGACTCTTCGGTAGAGAACGGCTGTCACTGCTTTGCCGCACTTTTGGCGCTCGGCGTTGATCCCCTGAAGGTGACAAACCGGTTTAGACAACTTGAACCGCTTTCGATGCGGCTGGAGTTAAAAAAGGGGATCCATGGCTCCCTGCTTTTGAACGACTATTACAACTCAGATATCAATTCTCTCGAAATTGCCTTGTCGGTACTGAACCGGCAGGCAGAAAAAAACCATCTGGAGAAGGTGGTGATCCTTTCCGACATCCGGCAGTCGGGCCTTCCTCCTGCCCGGTTGTACCGGCAGGTGAACAACCTGTTGGAAGCTTCGGGAGTGGAGCGGCTGATCGGGATTGGGAATGCTATCCGTTCGGAAGGAGACAGCTTTTCAATGCAGAGGCAGTTTTTCAGCACTACAGGTGAGTTTCTCAGCCAGGTCGGCCGGTTGAAGCT
>CAZLDP010000651.1:0-1770 GCA_964558145.1 uncultured Prolixibacteraceae bacterium
GTTTTCCGAATAGCAATATCAATTTCTTTCCCCCGTAATTCAGTTTTAGCCAACCAGTCGGCCAAAGCCTTGGCTTCGTCTTCGTAAGAAATATAAGAGGTATAAACGTAAATTGGATTTGTTTCTGAACCAACCAGAACTGATTTTTCATCGGTTTTAATGTCTGAAGTTGGAATGGAGATAAATTCATCTTCTCCCGTTCTTTGAATTTTATTGTCAATGACAGTAAAGGTATCCACTCCGTATATATTGCTCCAACCGTATTCGTAATAGGTATAAGTTTTAGCGTCCCAGTTCCAGCGTTCCCATATTCGGGAGATTTCAACAAAAGCATCGACACCATAAATTTCTTTAAAACCGTAATTAGATATGGATCGACTAATGATTCTTAAATTTTCATCTCCAATTTGAGTTTCAACGGTCTTAGAAATAGTTCCAAATGCGGTGATGCTTTCGCTGATATTCCTGTAACCGGAATTCACAGTTGTAAACGTGATTCGATTTTCACCTACTGAAGCGTAAAAGGTTCGTGAACCGACCTGATCCCACCATGACAATATGTCTGACGTTCGAAATCCAAGGGTTATTTCAGATTCATAAATTAAGGTTCCGCCCAAATATTTTGAATAGGTCGAAATCGAATTTCCCCCAGATTCGGCATAATTCCGTTCAATTCGTTCTTCCGGTAACTGCTCATCATGGTATTCATAGATAACCTTCACCCCAGTATTCGCCTTGGAACGATCGGTTATCGTGAAGGAATGTTCCAATGGCAAAAGAAACGTATCGGAACTGTCAACCGTTTTAAAAACCACTTTGTTGTTTTGATAATCGACCCAAAACACCAGATTATATTCTTCAGCCAGCTTTTGAAGAATGGTTAATTTATTGGCATTCCCAAATGATAATTCCCGATGGGTGTCTTCAATAGTGGCATTGATTGAATAATCGGAAAGGAGAAAAGGTAAGATAGGTTGAGTTGAAAAAACCACTCCAATATAATTCGATCGGGTTTCAGGGGTAAATTCTGAAATAATCTGAGTGAGAACTCCATCCCTTAAGTCTCGTAAAATATCGGCACAGATAATTTGACCCTGATTTAAATGGTTCTTCTCAATTCGATCGATATACCCATAAAAGACTTTTACCTGTCCGTATCCGGTAATGGTAAATTCAACTTCGATAATATCATTAACTTTAAAATTAGAAACGTCAGGTGAATTGAGAGTGCAAATACCAACCTGATTGACTGATAAATCAATATCAATAAAGGTAATTTTCGAAGTTACTGCTGTTCCGTTGCATTTCACTACAACTTCAATTTTTTCTGATTGAGTAAAAAAGGGGACTATTGATGATCCAGTAAATTGGCATTCTAATTCGGTTCCAATGGTTTTCGCTGAACAGGAAACAGCTTCAGCTTGAGCGGTGATGTTAACCGTTGCTCTCATTCTTGCTCCATCCTAAAACTAAATCGGTATCGTCCATCGGTTTCTTGGTATTCTATGGGATGAACAACATACACTGAAATAGCTTCGCTTTCCGTCCAAGTCTCAGTTCCTGCGGCTAAAGTAGAGTGAATATATTCAATAGTAGTAACTGCCGAAATAACCGACAATAAGGAAACAAATTCATCGGTACTTCTCCAGTCAGTTATGTCGATTACCTTCTTGGTGGCAAAGTGAGTACAAGTGAGAGTTCCGTCCACCGCCCGCTCATACTGGCAAATGGGATTATCGTAAACCAGAATGGTTTCTGGTTCAAAAGAAT
>CAZLDP010000652.1:0-1769 GCA_964558145.1 uncultured Prolixibacteraceae bacterium
GGATCCCGTTTGCAAAGGTATGTGTAAGATATTCCTGACTGACCATGGTAATTTCCAGAGGGGGCAAAGGTAGGAAAAAGGTTTCACCTGCGATGGATTTCTTTCTTTAAGCGGGCCACTATTTTCGTGGCGCTCGCCACAACGCCGGCCTCTGTACTCTGTTCTATCACCTGTTCCAGGGTCTGGATGACCTCTTTCCTCAGCCCGGGTACCTGTTGCGTGAGGTTATAGAGGATCTGCATGGAATAGGCCTTAACAGCGGTTTTCTCACCGGGGAGAAAAAGCCTTTCCTGGCAATAGTCGAACAACATTCCTCCCGAAGAGTCCGGAATTTCACAACGGCTGATCATCCGTAGAAGCTGTCTCCGCTTTCCTACATGACGAATCGCAGGAAGAATCCCTATGATGACCTCCCTCCATGGGAGCACGGCTTCGGGATACCGCTCCATAATCTTATCGGCAACCCAGGTAGCCCGCCAACTTACTGTATCATTTCCTTCTAAGGCGATTTCCATCAGCAAGGGCAGATACACCTCCGGATCGGGTGTACCTTTGTTCAGCAGGAATAAATTCTCCCACGACCCCATCAGACTGATCAGCTCTTCCTTTGTCATGGAACCAAAATTAGGGTTTTATCGGGCTTTTTCTTCAAATCTTTTTATTTTTAGGACATGGTAAAAGAGGTTGTATGCGCACTGATTGTCGGGCAGGGAAAACTGCTGATCGCACAACACGGGATTCATTCACGGCATCCCTGGAAATGGGAATTTCCCGGCGGGAAGATTCAACCCGGGGAATCCCCTGAAGAAGCCCTTGTCAGGGAAATCAGGGAAGAGCTGAACATCGAGATCCGGGTCGAAGAGCGGCTGGCACCGGTCACTCATGCGTACGGAGAAAAGGTCATCCGGCTGATTCCCTTTCTTTGCCGGTGGACCAGCGGGAACCTACAGCTTACCGAACACCATGCGGTCCGCTGGGTTTCTCCAGACGGGATCGCCGGATACGATATGCTGGATGGCGACCACAAAATAGTCGGGGAGGAAGACAATCTGGAAAGAATAACGAAATATGCGGGCCAGGGTTGAGGTCAGAAGCCTTCGCTATTTAAAAGCTCAACAACATTCTGATTTATAGGATCACAAATAATTATTATGGAGAAAATAACCATCCGATGCGCTACTGAAGCCGATTATCCCAGGCTGCTTGAGTTGTTTGCCGAGTTCGCCGAATTTGAAAAATTACCGGAGATGATGGTCAACACCCTGCCCCGGATGCAAGCAGAATCGGAGTATTTGAACTGCTTCGTGGCAGTAAATTCCGAAGGGAACGTGATCGGGTATGCCACCTGGTTTTTCACTTACTTCACCTGGAGTGGCAAAGGCATTTACATGGACGACCTTTTTGTACAACCCCGATACCGGGGCAGCGGAACCGGAACCCGTTTACTGGAGGCTGTCAGGGATTTGGGGAAAGCGGAAGGATGCCATTTAATGAGGTGGCAGGTGGCCGACTGGAATAGATCCGCTGCCCGCTTTTACGAATCGCTGGGGGCAGTAAGGGATTTGGTGAACCGGAATTGTGACCTGCAGCTTTAACCCCGCGTGCAGAAAGGAAGAGCATAATCAGTCTATTTACAATAATTTTAAATTGGAGAGAAATTATTTTTTGCTTGGTTATATTCAAAAAATAGCTACTTTTGTCGCATCCAAAAAAAAGGTGCCATAGCTCAGTAGGTAGAGCAACGGACTGAAAATCCGTGTGTCCCTGGT
>CAZLDP010000653.1:0-1762 GCA_964558145.1 uncultured Prolixibacteraceae bacterium
TTTACCGGGGCTGTCAGCCGCAGGCCTGTTTCCGTTTTCACAATATTCAACCAAGCCCCGTTTGCAAGCGAGAAGGCCCAGTCATTCACCGAGGTAGTCACAATGATATCCATCTCGGCCCCTACGCCGGGAATTTCGATTACCGAAGGACTGATTTTCATATAAGTTCCTCCCTGGATGATCGACATCGTTTTGTTTACCACCGGATATTTTGAAGAAGAAATGTGGAGGAGAGCCCGCCGTTCATCACTCTGATTGGGTTCCGCTTTTAGGATGAGCCCCGATGAGCTCTCCTCTACAGAAATCCAATCGCCGTTGGTGATGGTACAAATCCAATCATCCAGATTGGTTTCAATGGTCACTTCAGATGTGCCACCCTCGTTATTCACCATTATGAGTTCATCCGGAGAGATCGTAAGAAAAGGTTTATCCACTTCATCCCCGCAAGAAGCCAGAAGATAGGCCAACAGGACAAAAATCAAACTTAAATTGAGTGAATTTTTCATCATTATTAGTATTTCATATTAGTTTTAAATCTTTCGGCCGGGTCATGGTTTCGGAATAGGTACGTCCGAACCTGTCGGTCACTTGAATAGTCAGGGTTGAAACAGGGCTTGATGCCTTTACTTTAAAGAAATGGGAAGTATTGGAACTCACAAAGCTGGATGACGGCTCAGCGTTCTTGTTGAGCCGGGCCATTGAATACGAAATGATATGGAGAGGATCTTTGGCAGTAACCCTTGTAACGGGTAGTATAGTTTCTCCCTCTTTCACCGTAATGGTCCAACCTATATCGTATCCCCACACATTGATAAGCACCTCATTATCAGTTCCTGCAGTAGCATAAGCGTCTGCATAATCCGGTACTTTGGCGGCATAGGTGGCATTGGCCTTGGGTGCATACTTGGCCGCCGTAATTTCAAGGCGGTTCAGATCGTACGATCTGAATTGATAGTCGCGGTCGTACCCATGACTTTTGTAATACCACTGTGCCGTTTTATTATCCATTTCCCACACGCCATAACCTCCGACAGATCCGTCCGGACAGATGTGATTCCCGGACATTCCGGTACTTCCCGTCCACCACCATGTAGCACAAACGGCGGCAGTAACATGCTCCATCAACGCATCGGAGTGCACATAGTTACTATTGGTATGCGAATGTCCCGCCACAAGGTGAACATCGGAAAATTCCGACAGGCAGTTGTGAAATGCCTGGCTGTTGGCAAGACGGTAGGAAGCCCTATTATTGACATCGGGCGCTGAAAATGCCGGTATGTGAAAAGCAATAATCAGAGGAGCGCTTTTGTCACTTACCTTTTCCAGGTCTTTTTTCAGCCATTCAATTTGTTCCGTGGTAATCAAATTGTTGTAGTTTCGCTCTCCCATTACCCCTTGCGCACCACCATTATTGATATACTCGATATTATCAAGCACTACATAATGAATACCTCCGAGATTAAAAGAATAATAATTCGGGCCTAGTACATCCCTGAATAACTGTTGCGATCCCCAGTCGCCTGCCACATACGGATTGTTGTCATGGTTCCCGATTGTGTTGAATACCGGGGCATTGAACCTGTTCATATAAGGTACGTATTGTTCCAGTGTGAATTTGTTGCTGTACCAATAGGTATCCCAGGTAATATCGCCAAGCGTAAGTCCGTATACCCTGGTTCCCGACGACCGATACCCGGCGATCATCTCATTCATATCTATAAGTATCTTTTCATACTGAACAATGTCGTCAGCACGATTGGCA
>CAZLDP010000654.1:0-1756 GCA_964558145.1 uncultured Prolixibacteraceae bacterium
ACTCCGGCAGGGGCTTTCGTGGCCATCTTCCTCAATGCCTTCCTGATGTCGCTGGTGTTCTGGCTGGGTCATGCAGTACGGCGTCAGTCGGGTAACTCGCCGGGTTACTTAGCTTTTGTGGTCTTCTGGATATCGTTTGAATTCGCCCATTACCACTGGGAGATAGAATGGCCGTGGCTTACGCTGGGGAACGGATTTGCCGACAATATCTCATTGATTCAATGGTACTCTGCCACCGGTGTTTTTGGAGGATCCCTTTGGGTGCTGACCGTCAGCATCCTGCTGTTCCGGTTTTTGAAAGCGATGGCCACGAATATGGCCACCAGAACTAAAATTATAAGGGCAGCGGGAACCCTGGTGGTATGGCTCGTCCCGGTTTTTGTGTCGCTGTTCATTTACCATCGCTATGAGGAGAAGGGCAAGAGTGCCCGGGTGCTCATCGTACAACCCAACATCGATCCCTATACCGAAACGCACGATCAGGCAGCAGCGAATGAAAAACTGTTGAAATTCACCCAAATTGCGGAGGCACATATGACACCCGATGTGGAATACATTGTCGGACCGGAAACAGTTTTCGAGGAAAATTGGGATGAAGCTTTCCTGTTGGGGAATCCGGCTTTCTATCAGCTCAGCATGCTGACCCGGATGGGCAGCCACTGTTCCCTGGTCATCGGGGCTTCCACCTACCGCATTTACAAGGAGGGAGACCAGGTTCCCCCGACGGCCCGCCGCTCAGCCAACGGTCTGGTGTACGATGTCTACAATTCGGCGATATTTACCGATTCCAGGGGAGGGTACCAGGTGTACCACAAATCGATCCTGGTGCCGGGGGTTGAGAAAATGCCCTTCAGAAAGTACCTCAAATTTCTCGACTCCTTTATCATCGACTTGGGAGGTACCACAGGCAGTCTGGGCGTACAGGACGAACCCGCCAATTTTACGGCTGTAGACGGATCAATGATTGCTCCGGCCATCTGTTACGAATCGGCTTTTGGGGGATATATGGCCCGCTTTATTAAAAAGGGGGCCCAGGTCATTTTCGTGATCACCAATGACGGGTGGTGGAAAGATACACCGGGCTACCGGCAGCATTTCTCCTTCTCCCGGCTGAGGGCCGTGGAAACCCGCCGATGCATCGTGAGGGCGGCCAATACCGGAATTTCGGGATTCATCAACCAGCGGGGCGACATCCTGCAGAAAAGTGAATGGTGGACCGAAGATGCCCTGCCGGCATCGGTCCGGTTCAATGATGAACTAACCTTTTACGTGAAATATGGCGATTCTATCGCCCGCATCTCCCTGTTCATGACCATTTTACTGCTGCTGAACGGGGTGGTTACACGGTTGCGAACGGGCAAAAAAAACCGCACTAGCCCCGATTGTGTAAAACCCCGATTAACAGGATTTGAGTGCCCCGATGCTTAAACGTCCAACGGTCCGAAGACTCATCTCGCCAGAGGCGAAACTACTAGGCCTGTTTTTACGCCGGCAAGCTTTCTCGTTTTAGTGTTTACTGTTGAGTTTACCAACGATGGAACTAATGCGGAAGTATTTTTGGTTTCAATGAACGTCATTCTGATTTTCAAATGTAATCCTAAAATTTGGGGAATCCAAATCTTTTTAAATATTTAACATGTCGTTTAAGGGTTCAAAGCCTTCGGCTACGCCTCGGCGTTCAAGGGTTCAATGGCTACGCCGTTCAATGGCACTACGTGCCGTTCAAAAGTTCAACTTGTTAATTCAGCTTCGCTGC
>CAZLDP010000655.1:0-1746 GCA_964558145.1 uncultured Prolixibacteraceae bacterium
GAACCTCCCACGACCGTGCCTGCTGGACGGCTGAAGATAACCATGTCCAGCAGGCACAATCGGGGACCCAACCAGCCCGTCGGCTACGTCAACGACAGCCCGGAGGCGGCTCAAGATAACGGCGGTGTTGTTCGTGGCGGGGATCGCGAAGTCGCCGAGCCAGCGCAGGTAGTCCGCCTTACGGTCTCGGAGGCGGACCGCGAGGCGGCGGGCGTGGGTCTGCCCACCGGTCCGGCCGCGCTGGTGCGGATGAACCTTCAGGGCCCGCTCCAGCAGGTCGTCCCACTGGCGGTGGATCTTGGTGAGCTTGAACAACCCTCCTTTCTTTAAAATCTCAAAGGTTTCAAGGGGCGTTCGTCCTGCCGCCAAAAAGGCCCCCACAATGGCCCCCGCACTCACCCCTGAGATGATGTCGGGGACGATCCCCTTTTCACGAAGCGCTTGGGCAATCCCCAGGTGGGCGAATCCCCGTGCCCCACCGCCACTCAGCGCCAGACCTATATTGTATTTTTTTCTCTCTTCCGGCACCTTTGAATTATTTTTATATTACTATTTCCATTGACTCTACCTCGACCTTTCTGCACGCTTAAATCTTAAATCGTAACGCTTTAATGACCATCCGGGAATGGGTATTCCCGTCAAAGGGGGCGATGGTCTCCGGCAACTTCCGCTCAAATGGATTATACAGTAGGCTACTGGCAATCCAGTCGGCATATTCCATCTTCTTTTCGCCGAAGGGAGTTGTGAAGCGCTGATCGATTCCGGCGATCTCTCTCTTGAAGGATTCAAAATGTCGCGCAAGGTTGCTTATTGAACTGTTTTTTTGTACAAAGTAAAAAATTTTTTGGAATAATGGTTAACCGGGTTTCAGAAATCGGTGGTTTTCGGAACCTGGAACATGTACCGGAATGTCATTTCGTCAGTCGGAGGAGTGTGGCATAGCGTTTGCCTTTCAATAGCCGTAAAATGTTTAATATTAAACCAAATCGATATGTCAACAGGAAAAATCGGGGTTACCAGTGAGAATCTGTTCCCCATCATTAAAAAATTTTTGTATTCCGATCACGATATCTTCCTCCGTGAGATCGTTTCGAATGCCATCGATGCCACCCAAAAACTGAAGGTATTGGCCTCCAAAGGGGAATACACGGGAGATGTGTCGCAGGCTAAAGTGAAGGTTACCCTAAACAAGAAGAAGAAGACCTTGACCGTATCCGACGAAGGGGTGGGGATGACTGCCGAAGAGGTCGACAGATACATCAACCAGATCGCTTTTTCGGGAGCCAATGATTTTTTGGAGAAATACAAAAATGACATAAATGCCATCATTGGTCATTTTGGGTTAGGTTTTTACTCCTCGTTTATGGTTTCTTCGCGGGTCGAAATTGTGACTAAATCGTGGAAGGAAGGTGCCCAAGCCGTGAAATGGAGTTGTGAGGGAAATCCGGAGTTTACACTGGAGGAAACAGAAAGAGACCAGGTGGGTACCGATGTGATCATGCATATCAACAGTGAGTCGAAAGAGTTTCTTGAGGAAGATAAAATCAGCGGAATTCTTGAGAAATACTGCAAGTTTCTGCCGATCCCCGTGGTTTTCGGTAAGAAAAAAACATGGAAGGACGGTAAGGAGGTGGAGACCGACGAAGACAAGCAGATCAACGAACCCAGTCCTGCCTGGACACGTAAGCCTGCCGACCTGACCGATGAAGATTACTTGTCGTTTTACCGCCGGCTATACCACCTAGC
>CAZLDP010000656.1:0-1742 GCA_964558145.1 uncultured Prolixibacteraceae bacterium
GGCGCTGGAAGCTGGACAGTTTACAACATCTTCCGCGACCACCTGGGAACCATTAGCCACCTGAAAACCGGCAGTACAATTATCGAATACAGTTTCGATGCCTGTTCAGTGAAACTTGCTTTTCGTGAACGAAGTGAAACGAAAAGTTCAGTTGAACTAATCCCGAAAAGCGAAGCAAGTCGGGAGGGACGCCTCTGCAACAAAGACGACTGGAGCTACACCCTAACCAACGAACCCGCGCTTTTTGCCGACAGGGGCTTTACCGGCCACGAGTTTTTAGCCGATTTCAACCTGTACAACATGAACGGCAGGCTGTATGACCCGGTAGTTGGAAGGTTTTTATCGCCCGACCCGTTTATTGCCGACCCTTCGTTCTCACAAAGCTATAACCGGTATGCTTATTGCATTAACAATCCACTGAAATATACAGACCCTTCGGGTGAAATCTTTGGTTCTATCTTCACATTCTTATGGGAAGGAACTAAAGCGGTTGTAAAATCAACACGTGATTTTGTTAAAACAGCTTTCTTTGAGGGCGGATTAGACCCAACAAGTAGTAATGCCCGTCAGAACGCATGGGACAATTACGGTGATGATTTTAGAGGGTATTGGGCAGATTTTGACCCAACAACACCTGGTAATAAAACAAATAATGCCATAAAAATAGACGTTGGATTGTTTTTGCATATTCCAGGATGGGAAACGCCACAAACAATAGTAGGGAATCTCGCTTCTCATTTTAGAAATCTTACTGGAAATGTAGATAATGTAGATATTGATTGGAAACGGTTTACGGTTTTGGTCAATGATGATGATCTTGGTGTTCGAGGTTGGGGATTTACATTCGGCCCTTATATCAACTCTAAAAATTTGGAAGTAGGGGACGATACATATATGCATGAATTAGGACATACTATTCAAAGTAGAATTTTAGGTCCATTATACATAACTAAGGTCGCTATCCCCAGCGGTTTAAGTTATTGGTTTGGCAGTGATGATTACCACAATAATTGTTGGTATGAGGTTTGGGCAAGCCGATTAGGTGGTGCACCAAATCATCAAAAAGAATACCGCTCAAAATCATTTTGGTACTGGTTTGGTGTTATAGTAATACCCATTTTCCCAAATTAAAATAAAACACATTTATATGAAAAATTTCGCAATAATATTTGTTTCAATAATTTTAATGTCAGGAAGTTGTGACGATTTAGTCCCTGACCAATATTATATGATTCGGGTTAAAAACAATTCACCCACTACAATAATAGCTTGTGGTGCTTACGTATTGCCAGACACTTTATTGCCAATAGAATCATTGGCAACCACTAAAATACTATCTGGTAAATCAAATGTGATTCTTGATAACCAGTTAAAAGACAAGAAATTAGAACGGTTTAAGAAGGGAAAGGTCACAATTTTTATTATTGATGAAAAAGTCTATAATGGGATTACATGGGATTCATTACGAATGAGTAACAAAATTTTAAAACGATATGAGATTAGCGAACCTGATTTATCAAATATGAATTGGATATTAAATTATCCTTAGTTTAAATAAATGACATACAACTCAGAAGCCTCGGGAAACCGGGGCTTTTTCCGTTACATAGCCAGTTTAATTTTACCGTCCAACAGGTCTTTCATGCGTTTTTTAGTAAGCATGGAGTTAATGATTTTCACCAGAGCGTTTTTTTCGTCTTCGTCAAGTTGGTTTATTAATGCGAGCTGTTTGTAATCGGTAA
>CAZLDP010000657.1:0-1742 GCA_964558145.1 uncultured Prolixibacteraceae bacterium
ATCCGTGTTCTTTGAATTATGACCCGGCAGAGGGTCAGTTTGACCGGAATATCCAGTTATTGCTATCAGGTCAGTCGTTACTCCGGATGAATACACCATACCGCATACAGCGGCACTGACCGGATGTTATTTTCAAACCCGAAATTCTTTCCTGATATCCTGATCCCGGATTTTGATTTGTATTGTTTCATAAAGAGGTTAAATGAGATGGATTTTGTCCTTCTACCCTTTTTAACTTCCACGGGAACCACCTCTCCTGCCTGTTGAATGACGAAGTCCAGTTCCGCAGTGTTTTCATTTTTCCAATAATAGAGCGGAAATCCATTGCAGACCAAAGTCTGGGCTACGTAATTCTCGCTGATCATCCCCAGAAACATGTTGTCCTCTTCAAGGGTTGACAGAATTGTTTGAACGGCCATTCCCGATTTCATGGTGAGAAGTCCTGCATCGTTCATGTACAACTTAAAATCACTCAGATTGACATAAGCCGATACCGGCATGAATCCATGGCTTGTTTTCTGACATTTCAATGCAGCGCCGGCATACACAAGCCACTCAATAGACTCCCCGAAAATGGCAGCGGTTCCTCCCCGTTGGACTGTCTTGTACTGAAACTTCACATTTTCTTTGGCTAACTGAGCCGGGATAGAATTATAACATGCCCTGATCTTCACTGCCGTGGCCGGGGTGGCATATTTGGCCATGTCGGCCACATACTCATTTTGAATTTTACCCTGAACATCCCTGACTGTCAGATAACTTCCCGAGTCAATGAACTCATTTATCACCGCAGGCATCCCTCCGATGATCAGAAACTGCTTGAAAATCCCCATCGCTTCCTCATGGAAAGGAGCAGGCATTTTTTCGTTTTTGTTGAAATGATCTTTAATCTCAGAACCCAGCAGCGATCGATCCATTGCCCATAAAAACTCCTCAAAATCAAGAGGATACATGGTTAATTCATCCACCTTTCCTACCGGAAATGAAAATTTCTCCCGGTTTACCGCCACACCCAGTAAGCTTCCCGCTGCTGCTATATGATAATGTGGCGCCTCTTCGCAAAACGCCTTTAAGGATAATAGGGCACGCGGACAGGATTGAATTTCATCAAGAATGATCAGCGTTTTTCCCGGAATAATCCGGATATCAGTAACCGTTTCCAGATACCGGATGATGAGTCCCGGAGCCAGATCTCCATCGAAAAATGAACTGACCCGAACATTGGTCTCCAGATTGATATACACAAAACGGGTAAAGTTCTCTTTGGCAAACTTCTTAAGTATATAGGTCTTCCCAACCTGTCTCGCTCCATTCAGGATAAGTGGCATCCTTCCAGGTTTATTCTTCCAATCAACCAACTGGTCATATATTTTCCGCTTCATGGCATTTTTTGATCAAATTTACTAATCTCTGGGAAAAAATCAAAATATTCTGACTTTTTCATAGAGATTAATCAGATCGACATTGAACGAAGGAAATTTGCCCGGTTGTTTGTTATAATGGAATTAGTCTGAAAAACCAGACTAAGATTTTCCTTAGTTTAAAAAATAGCAAAAAACTAATATAAAAATTTATTGAACATTTTATCGCTCTCTTCGTCTCCTTTGAACTTTTGAAAGAACCTGCCGAAAGGATGGCCGGCAGGATTATCCCCTGATTTCAGGAAGGGCAGATCCGGCTATTCCCCTGTTAATGGCAGGTTCAGGGAGTACCTTTATTTATCCTGAAAAGCGGGTGGATGG
>CAZLDP010000658.1:0-1735 GCA_964558145.1 uncultured Prolixibacteraceae bacterium
CCCCGGAGTATCCCCCGGGATGACCGTGATTGTTCATCAACCGGAGTAGTTTTTTTCTGCTCCGTTTCTGGTTAATATCCCCTGCGCCGGATTCAAACCATAGGCGCTTCTGAGGACACTCTTACCGGAGAAAGTTGTTCCTTAGTAAAATCCATGTCTTCCTGGTTTTAAATTTAACATTTTGTTTCAACCACTATTTGCAAAACAAATCCGGAAAGACTATTTTTAAAAGTCACCGGTGTAAAGACACACTTTTTGAAACACTATCGTCTGAAATTAATGCTTAAGTTGAATTTTACTTATCAATAATCTGCAAAACAAAAGAACCTATGGATTCAAAAAGAATAATTTCAGTTTTATCCTTGCTGGTGGCCATGATTTCAGAAGCATCCGGGATCGTTTCTCCCAAACAGAAAGAATATGACATCGGCATCTATGGCGGGACATCGGCAGCCATCGTTGCAGCGGTTGAAGTAGTTCAATCGGGAAAAACCGCAATCGTTGTTTCGCCTGACAAACATTTAGGGGGTTTGACTTCGGACGGACCGGGTTACACCGACACCGGGGACAAAGCCGTAATCGGAGGACTTTCACGCGAGTTTTACCGGAACATCAAACGCTACTATGAGAAACCGGAAAACTGGAAATGGCAAAAATCGGAAGAATACCTGCAAAGTCGCAATATCGGCAATGAAGATGCCATGTGGACCTTTGAACCCCACGTGGCCGAAAAAGAATCACCCTTCCATATCGCTGCTTCTCCCAATCTCCAGGTTACCTGGAAGGGCGAAAACCTGATCATGGGCGACTCGCTTTCCTGGATTATCGGGAACACAGTTGGTAAACATGCCGAAACCTGGAAGTATGAACAGAAAAACGGATGGGAAATCATCAACGTGTGGAATCAAAACTTCGTGTTGCCCTATCGGCGGGAAGTGGGGTTATCGCCCAACGGGAAAAAGGTGGAATTAACCATCCAGGCACACCAAGACGCGCTGATGGATAGCTTCCCAACTCCCCTTATCACCTACAAGTTGCTGCTCCCGGCATCTCTGTTTTCAGGTTCAACGTGGGATGCACTCGTTGGGCGTTCGTACAACGGCAGTTGGCAAAACGGGACGCTTGCTGCCGACACGCGGAACGGGCAGATCGTCAACGGGGCGCGCTGGATTACCTTTAACACGGCAAACGGGCCGATAACGTTCGATTTTAACCCTCACGGTGTACCCACCTACTACGTGAGTGGCATGAACACGATGGCGGTGCAATGGGCCTTAACCAAGCAAGGGGATTTCCTGGAGCTATCGATCTCCACACCCGCTACCAACTACGGGGGAGATCTCACCACGAAAGTGACCATTTTCGAGGGTGGCAAGGAGGATTACCTGCAACACCACGCGGTCACCCGCTACTTCTATTTTTCGGAGATCCCCGCCGAAAGGTTATACTGCTTTAACGAGACCTCCGGGGAGCAGTTTACCACCGCCCCCGTGGAGGCCGCTAGCCCCGAGAAAGGGTACGGCTGGGCAGATCCCGACAAGGTGCAATTGTCGGGGAAAAAGCTGCCAGGTGCGTTGTACGCGTCCTGCCACTCCAGCGAGCCAAACAGCTTCACGACGTACGGGCTGCGACCGGGCCTCTATCTGGTGACCCTACGCGCCAGCGCGCTGAAGGAGGATAAAGGGCCCTTCGAAGTTTCGCTGAACGGTGAAGTAGTGTATGAGAAGGTAAAGGT
>CAZLDP010000659.1:0-1732 GCA_964558145.1 uncultured Prolixibacteraceae bacterium
AGGTCCTTTCTTTGCCACCAACCGCGATGGCACGGTATCGTTACAGATTGCCGAGAGCGTTCAGATTGATCATGCAAATCCCGTTCAAAAAAAGATTGCTCAGCATGCCACCCATTTTAATCCGGTGGATCTGGTATGTGCCTTTAAAAACTATAGAGGTGAGAAATATGATCTGATGAAGTTCAGGGATCCCGATACCGGGTTTATCTCCCGGAAGTCGAAAGATGGCCGGGAGCTTAAAGCACAGGAACTTCCAGGTTTGTGGAATGGGGCCATGAGCGACTGGAACACGATCTTTGTCGAAGTTCCGGTGGAGACTTTTAACCCTGTAAAAACAGTTAACGATTTATTGAGGGTGCAGCATCAGTGACCCGATAGATGTTGTATTAAAAAGCTTTTTATACCTTTGCACCTTATTTGGAGAGATTATGAGCGAAGAAGCCAGGGATTTTTTTGAGGATCAAGACTCGCTGGAAGCTTATGAGAATTTTAAGCGCTCAGTTCAGGAAGGTGAATTCAGGTATTTTGATGTAGCCGAATACGAGGCGATCATTGATTATTTGCTGGAGGAAGGGGATTACGAAACTGTGGTCATCGCCATTGAACAGGCCATGGCCATTCATCCTTCAGCCCTTCCTGTCCGTCTCCGCTATACGCAATCGCTGATTAACAACGGTGAATCGGAGGCCGCTGTTGAAGAGCTTGAATTTCTTGAAAAAATGGATCCTAATAATCCTGATATCTTTCTGGTGAAGGGTACAGCTCATCTGATGCTCGATAATGGTACTGCTGCGGAAAGATCGTTCAGGGAAGCCATTCGGCTCGCCGGGGATGATCTGGATGACATCTATTATCATATTGGGTCAACCTATGTGTCTGCCGGGAACATCGAATCTGCAATACTATATTTTGAAAAGTCATTCGTCGAGAACCCCGAAAATGAATCTTTGCTGAACGACCTGGGGTATTTTAACGATCAGTTGGGATACCCCGAAAAAAGCATTTACTATTACAACCTCTATCTTGATATAGACGCTTTTAATCCTGCCGTTTGGTTTAATCTGGGCATTGCCTACAACCGTACCGGGCAATTTGAAAAAGCGCTTGAAGCCTATGATTTTACGCTGGCATTAAACGACCATTTCCATCACGCGCTGTTCAATAAGGCCAATTCCCTTGCCAACATGGAGCGATACAAGGAAGCGGTGGAGGCTTACCGTGAGTACCTTAAAAGTGACCCTGGCAACGACGATGCATGGTGTTACATGGGGGAATGCTATCTGAATCAAGGCCGCTACAAAATGGCCGAGCGGTATTACAGGAAGACGCTTGACCTTAATCCGGAGAATGATATTGCCCTTTTCTCCACGGGAATTATTTACTGGGTCAACCACAGGTATGAAGAGAGTCTGGTTTTGATCAGTAAAGCCCTGTCCATAGAGGAGGAAACACCCGATTACTGGTTTACCTATGCCAGGGTTCTGGTTGACTCGGGGCGCCTGAACGAAGCGATGGCTGCCTTCAAAAAAGCTGCCTCCTTAAATCCGGGAAATCCTGAAATCTGGATCATCTATGCCGAATACCTTCATAACCAGGGAAAAGTGAAGGAGGCCATTTCTGTCCTGCGAAAAGGAATCAGGCACAACAGCCATGATGCAGCCATCAAATACCACTTGGCGGCTTATCTGATAGAGACCAATGATGAAAAAGAGGCAGCCCTGCAGCTTGAAAC
>CAZLDP010000660.1:0-1732 GCA_964558145.1 uncultured Prolixibacteraceae bacterium
CTCCTCCAGCCTGATGTTCGCCTTTATCCTGGCCATCGTTCTCATCTTCCTGGTCCTCTCAGCCCAGTTCGAAAGCTTCAAGGATCCGGTGATCGTGATGATGACCGTGCCCCTGGCCCTCACGGGAGCGCTGATCTTTATGTGGTATTTCGGAATCACCATGAACATTTTCAGCCAGATCGGCATCATCATGCTGATCGGGCTGGTATCAAAAAATGGCATTCTCATCGTGGAATTTGCCAATCAACGCAAGGAAGACGGCATGAACAAGGAGGAGGCCATCCGCTATGCCTCGGTAGCCCGCTTCAGGCCTATTCTGATGACCAGTCTCTCCACCATCCTGGGGATCCTCCCGCTGGCCCTCGGCTGGGGTGAAGGCGCCCAAAGCCGTGTCGCCATGGGTATTGCCGTGGTCGGAGGCCTCACCCTGGCCACCTTCCTCACCCTCTATGTGGTGCCGGCGGTTTACCTCTATATCTCCAGTGAATCCAAAAACCTGAACCAAAATCCTGAATCCGCTTAAATACCATCATGAACAGAATTATCGCCGCCATCGCTTTCTCCCTCCTTTTCCTGCCTGAAATCGTTTCGGGACAAAGGATGGAGATTTTAACCCCTGATCCTGAAATCGTGGATTTGGCCGAATGCATCGTCACGGGACTGGCTTACAATTTCAACGTCAGGGTTGCCCGCAACAACCAGGCAATCACGGAAAACAACATTACACCCGGCAATGCGGGCTACCTGCCTGAACTGACCTTCTCCAACCGTTACGGGGGAACCCTGAATACCACCACCCAGTTGCTCTCCGACGGCAGTGAAAACAGGTCAAAAGGAATCCACAACACTTCCAACAGTGCAGGACTCAACCTGGGCATGACCATTTTCAGGGGATTCCAGGTAAAAACCACCATGCAGAAACTGGAAGAACTCAACAAGGTAGGGGCCCTCAATGCCCAAATGTCCATGGAAAACCTGGTGGCCCGGATCGCTTCCGAATACTATTATTTCGTGGAACAGGTAAGCATGTACCACAACCTGGCTTACGCGGTCGCCCTGTCGCGTGAACGGGTCCGAATCGACGAAGAGCGTTTTTTGCTGGGAGCCTCCTCTAAACTCGACCTGCTCCAGTCTAAAGTTTACTTCAATGCCGACAGCAGCCGACTCGACCGCCAGAAAGAGGTCCTGCGCGCTTCCCAGATCCGGTTGAATGAGCTGATGGCAACAGGCGATGTGGGGCGTTTTATCCACCCTGCCGACTCCGCCATCCTCGTCAATGAAGAGATCAGCTACCCGCAGTTCCTTGAGTCCACCCTCCAAAACAATACCAGCCTGCTGATTGCCTCCCGCCAGCAGGTCATCTCAAGCCTCGACTACAAAATCATCTCCTCGCGCGAATACCCCTATCTTACGGCCTCGACAGGCTATTCCCTTAACTACAACGGATATGAAGCTTCCACACTGCAGAACCAGAAGGTGCGGGGTATGAACTACGGTCTAACCCTGGGAATCGACCTTTTCGACGGCTTCAACCGCCGGCGGGAAAAAGCCAATGCACGCATCGAAATGGAAAACCGCGATTACCAGTACCGCGAAATTGAACAGGAGGTTAAAGCTGACCTGCTCACCATTTTCTACGGATACGAAAACAACCTCCGGTTACTGCGCCTCGAAGAACAAAACCTGGAAGTGGCCCGCGAAAACCTCGAAATCGCCATGGAAAGGTATAAAC
>CAZLDP010000661.1:0-1732 GCA_964558145.1 uncultured Prolixibacteraceae bacterium
GGCATAGCTCAAGCAAGCTTGGCTCTGCACTCGCTCCTAAGAAAATTGCTCATTGTTGTCCCTCGTTTCTCTTCCCGAAAATCGTCTGAAGGTGCTTCCAACCCAGGACGGTAACAGCCGATCTTTTCTGGTATTCGTTGCCCCCGTACACCAGGTAATTCTCAGACGAAATCAACCCAGTTATTTTGTTCCAATACTGAAGTCCTTTGAAAAAATCTGGAATTATCGTTTTACCTGCTTTAATCTCAATGGCTTTTAATCCTTCAGGCAACTCCAGGAGAGCATCTACTTCATTCCCATTTGAGTCGCGGAAAAAGTATACTTTACCGTTTATCTTATGATTAAATATGAATTTGTGCAATTCAGAAATAATGAATGATTCAAACAAGCTACCTCTCAGGTAATGGGAAAAATAGCTGTTTTTGTTGTGAACACCCAGCAAGTTACAGGCCAGGCCTGTATCGTAAAAAAACAGCCGGGGTGATTTGATCAATCTTTTGTTGACATTCCGGAACCATGGAGGCTGCATAAATACAATATAACTGGTTTCCAGGATGGAAAGCCATGCCCGGATGGTTTTCACATCGACACCCAGGCTATTTGAAACAGTGGTATACAAGGTCGTTTTTCCCGACTGTCGTGGTCCGGTGATACAAATGACCGGAATTGTTTCTGCGGATTTAAGTATCACCTCTTCAATATCTCTTCGTATCATTTTATGTAAATATGGAATAGAATTCCATATTTACATAAATTATTTGAAGACACCGAAATATTTGGAATCAAATTCGATTGGACTCCGGAAGGATTTTTTCATAGTTTCATAGCGAATCGTCCTCTCGTTTGCATTGAAATAAAACTACTTACAGGAACCTACCATTCTATTTAAAAATTCCTTAAATTTAAGGTAACCGATCGCGCTTGCCCAGGGTGATCGCAACTGCCTGAATAGTAAATATTCACAAATCAGGACTTTCACATCACCCGGGCAGAGTGGAGCGTGGTAATTAATTTTATACTATTTTTATCGGCGATTAACACCACTAGTGACAGGGAAACTGTTAAATAAAAGCCTAATCCGCCTGTATATTTTTGAATTTGTAAGGGACTATTAAAGAACGAAAAATGAAGAATTTTACTTCTGCTGATTTCATTAAAACGTTAAAGGAGACTACTGCTGTATTCAACCTTCATAAAAAGGCGCCAATCTGGATTCTCAGGAGAAAAGCAAAAAGGGGGAAATTTTCCGGAAAATTCAAGACGATTCTGCTTGTTTTCGTTTTTGCGGTTTTCTGGGTAAATGGTTCAGTCGGTCAACCAAATACGATTTCCACAGGAACTATTACGGGTTTCCCCTTCTGTGAATCGGCTGCAACCGGCGCTTCATTTTCAGTACCTTTTACCATCAGCGGCTCATTTAACTCAGGGAACGTTTTTACCGCCCAATTATCCGATGCCGGCGGAAATTTTGGTTCACCGGTCACCATCGGGACACTGAACGGTGTCAACAACGGAACCATCAGCGCCACCATCCCTGCAGGAACTCTGGCAGGAACCGGGTACCGGATACGGGTGAATGGCAGTGATCCATCCACAACTGGAACTGATAACGGGACCGATCTAGTAATTCATTCCACACCCACGGATCCGGCAAGTGCATCGGTGAATCCCACAACTGTATGTTCAGGGGCATCCACCATTACCCTGACTGCCACCGGGGGCAGTGCAGGGA
>CAZLDP010000662.1:0-1730 GCA_964558145.1 uncultured Prolixibacteraceae bacterium
TTGGGGAACACACGCTTTCCAGGCGTGCTAGTTCAGCCACTCCTACACCTCTCCAGTATTCTGGCAAACCTGCTAACTGGGGCGCAAATTACAAAAAAAACAAAAACAATCTCATTCTATTCGCTAATTTCACCGCACAAACTTTTATTCAGGTACATTTTAATTTCGTCCTTCTTCAAATCCTGCCCCAGCAAAAACATGAGTTTGGTGACCGCAGCTTCCGTCGTCATATCTTTTCCGCTCACCACACCCGCATTCAGCAATTCGACGCTGGTTTCGTATTGTCCCATCTGCACACTCCCACCCTGGCACTGCGATACGTTGACGATGATGATATTCTGCCTGATGGCCTTTCGGATGGCATTGATCAACCAACGGGAGGTAGGTACATTGCCCGATCCGTACGATTCGAGAACAACTCCCTTTATTCCAGGTAATTCAAGGATCGACTCGAAGACCCTCCTCCCCATTCCGGGGAACATTTTCAGAATAACCACATGCTCATCAAAACCAGTCTGCACCTTCAGTATCCCCCTGTTCTCGGGATAATGAATCACATCGGCATTAAACCGGATGTCGACACCTGCTATGGCCAATGGAGGATAATTCTCCGATACAAAAGCGCTGAAATTTTCAGAATCCCTCTTTATCGCCCGGTTACCCCTGAACAATTTGGAGTCAAAGTAGATACACACTTCAGGCACCAACGCCTGTCCATTTTTCCGTGCAGCAGCTATCTCCACCGCCGTAATCAGGTTCTCCTTGCCGTCGGTCCGGAGCATCCCAACCGGCAACTGCGATCCGGTAAGAATAATGGGCTTGTCGAGGTTCACAAACAGGTAGCTCAATGCCGACGCCGTGTAGGCCATGGTGTCGGTCCCGTGTAAGATTACAAAACCATCATACTGGCTGTAATTACGCTGTATAGTGAGTGCGATCTTTTCCCAGATTTCGGGGGTGACGTTGGAAGAATCAATGGGAGGGCTGAAAGCAACCGATTTGATCCGGTAGCCGAACTTTTTCAATTCCGGAACTTCATCCACGATCTGGTCAAACCTTACTGGGGCAAGTGTTCCTGTGATGGGATGCTGAGCCATCCCAATGGTACCTCCCGTATAAATGATCAGAACGGAAGCTTTTTGCTGTAAATTCTGGTTCATATCATCAATTGTATCATTTCGGTCGAAAGGGAGTGGCGCTGACAGTTCCGGAAATTCCGCAAACAACTCCTGCAGGAGGATTCATAACCGGAAGATTTTCCGTGCATTGGAGGAGGTGATTTCAGCGACTTCCTGCAGGGAAATTCCCAGAATGGAAGCTACCTTACCGGCTACATGAATCAGATAAGCCGGTTCATTGCGTTTCCCCCTGAAGGGAACCGGGCTCAGCCAGGGAGCATCGGTCTCCAGTACCACGTGGTTCGGACCAGTTGCCTCCAGCACACCGGCAAGTGTGTTGTTTCTGAATGTAACCACCCCGCCGATACCCAGGAAAAAACCGGCATCGATCACCTTCCGCGCTTCTTCCTCCGTACCTGAAAAGCAGTGAAAGATCCCGGTAAGCGATCCGTCCTGCTCCTTTTCCAGAACAGCCCACACCTCGTGGAACGATTCCCTGACATGGATGACCACCGGCAAACCGAGATTCCGGGCAAGTCTCAGTTGCTGCCGGAATGCATCTTCCTGTTGAATGCGAAATGTTTGATCCCAATAAAAGTCGATGCCTATCTC
>CAZLDP010000663.1:0-1729 GCA_964558145.1 uncultured Prolixibacteraceae bacterium
AGATTATGGGAAAGCCTGTGTTTCAATAATTCCAGATGTATTTACTGTCAAGGACTACGGGAAAGGCTCCTTGACCAGCACCGATCCTGCGGTTCGGAAAGACACCCTGGATTATCTCAGAAAAATGAGTGAAATAGCCCATGTAATGAACTCCGGAGTCGTTAATCTTTGGCTGGCACAGGATGGTTACGATTATTTGCTGACAGCCGATTACAACCAGGAACGTGATTGGCTGACGGAAGGAACGTCAAAACTGGCCACGGAATTTCCGGGAATGAAATTTGCCCTCGAATACAAACCCAAAGAACCCAGGAACTTTTCATACCATGCCCGTATGGCAGACACGATTCTTGCTGCTAAGGAAACAGGCTGTAAAAATGTGGGAGTTTGCATAGATACCGGACATAGTTTTATGGCTGGGGAGAATGCAGCCGAGGCAGTTGTCCTGGCAAAACGTGCCGGTGATTTACTTTTCCATATGCACTTTAACGATAATCACGGCTCCTGGGATGACGATATGATTGTTGCCTCTGTCCACAGTACCATCTATATCGATTTGTTGTTTAACCTGAAGAAATGCGGTTATAAAGGGTGGTTGTCTATGGATCAGTATCCCTACCGGGAAAATGCAATGGATGCCATCGGGGAGAGTATTCTGTGGGTGAGGAACTTTGAGCAGATAGTTGAGGATAATTTCGGGGAAATTGAGTCTTTGGTAAAAATGAACGATGCTGTTAAAACCTCCCAGTTTATCAGAAATATATTGTTTCCAAAATAGTTGTTTAAATGAGAAAAGCGTTGACCACTCCCCGCAATATTTCTTTTATTGTTCTGGTAGGATTGTTTTTTATCTGGGGATTCATCATTTCAATGAATGATATCCTCATCCCTTATCTCAAGGAAGTTTTCGTGTTGAATCATTTCCAGTCGATGCTGATTCAGTTTTCTTTTTTTGGCTCCTTCTTTATAGGTTCATTGCTGTATTTCATTATGTCGGTACAATTGGGTGATCCTATCTCAAAGATCGGCTATAAAAACGGGATGTCAATTGGACTTTTTATTGCCGGTATTGGATGTTTTGGCTTTTATCCTGCAACTGTTTTTCATATTTACGGACTGTTCCTGGGAGCATTGTTTTGTTTAGGATTCGGGATTTGCATCCTTCAGATAGCTGCGAATCCTTATGCTGCGCTTTTGGGAAAGGAGGAAACTGCTTCTTCCCGTTTGAATCTTGCCCAGGGAGTTAACTCGCTTGGTACCGTTATTGGTCCGTTGCTCGGCGGGTTTTTAATTTTTGAGTATTTTTTCAATCCTCAAAGTACGGAAGCAAACGCAGTAAAAATCCCCTACCTGATCTTTGCCGTTGTTTTTATTGCAGTATCAGCACTGGTAAAAATGACACCTTTCCCGGAG
This sequence comes from uncultured Prolixibacteraceae bacterium, assembly GCA_964558145.1. Lineage (GTDB taxonomy): Bacteria > Bacteroidota > Bacteroidia > Bacteroidales > Prolixibacteraceae > UBA1413. Next base: position 1,414 of record CAZLDP010000663.1, read on the forward strand.
TTTCACAAGAGTGATGCGCCGGCAAAAGGGTTGGGAATTTTTAAATTTCCGCAGATCAAGCTGGGAGTAACGGCGCTTTTTCTTGCCATTGGTGCAGAAGTGGCCATTGGAAGCATAATGGTAAATTTCTTGGGGCTTGGTAACATCGCCGGACTTAGTCATTCTGATGCCAGTAGATTCGTGGCTTTCTACTGGGGGGGCCTCATGATCGGAAGGTTATTGGGGGCTGTGTCATTTGGCGAAATGAAGACAAATTCCAAATTGGTTGTTATGGGAGCAATTTTTACTATTGCTTTGATTATAATCAGTTTGACTT
>CAZLDP010000664.1:0-1727 GCA_964558145.1 uncultured Prolixibacteraceae bacterium
GCCCTGATCGTCAGTTTCTTCTTGTTCAAATCTTTCAGAATATAATGAACTTTGCTGTCTATTTCGTCGGCAGTGAGGACTGTCGGGACCACTTTCCCGCTTCCCTTGCAAACCGGGCATGATTCCGCAGTGTCAATATGCTCCTCGGGTCGCACCCGTTGCCGGGTGATCTGCATCAAACAGAATTTACTGAGGGGAAGGATGTTGTGTTTAGTCCGGTCAGCAGCCATGACTTCCTTCATATACTCGAAAACCTTATGCCGGTTTGGAGCCTGGCTCATATCGATGAAGTCGATCACAATGATTCCTCCCATATCGCGAAGCCGAAGTTGACGTGCAATCTCGTCACAGGCAGCCAGATTCACATCTAGAGCACTCGCCTCCTGGTCCATGCCACTCTTGGCACGGTTCCCGCTGTTTACATCGATAACGTGAAAAGCTTCGGTATGCTCAATAATGAGGTAGGCCCCATTCCTGAAAGAAACAGTTTTCCCGAAAGAGGATTTAATCTGCTTCTCAATACTATAATGCTCAAAAATGGGTTGGCGTCCTTTGAAAACCTTCACGATTTTCTTCTTTTCCGGATCGATTGATTCGAGGTAAAGGGCGATCTCCTCTGCCACAGCAGCATCGTTGACAATGATACTGCTGAAATGGGGATGGTAAATATCGCGGAGAAGGGCAGTCGCACGGTCCATTTCACCCAGAACCAGCCCGGGAGAATTCATCCTTGACAACTTCACAAAGACAGATTCCCACTTTCCCACCAAACTATTGATCTCCTGATCGAGTTCAGCCACCATTTTTTCTTCTGCTGCCGTACGGACAATTATTCCATACTTTTTAGGCCTGATACTCTGAACCAGATTCTTTAACCTGCTTTTCTCCTCATTTGACTTGATTTTTTGGGAAACTGAAACCTTGTCGCTGAAGGGCATCAGAACCAGGTTACGGCCGGCAATGGAGATTTCGGAAGTCAAACGGGGTCCTTTTGTACTTATAGGCTCCTTTGCAATCTGTACCAGAATTTTCTGGCCCACTTTCAAAAGGTCGGCTATCGATCCTTCCTTGTTGATATCCGCTTCGGACTGAATCCGGGAAATCGAAGTGATCTTGTTCTTTTTGGAAGAAACGAGACGAATGAATTTATTGAGTGTCGAAAATTGAGGACCCAGGTCTAAATAATGCAAAAAGGCATCCTTCTCATAGCCCACATCAACAAAAGCGGCATTCAAACTGGGCATGATCTTTTTAACCTTACCCAGGTAGATGTCGCCGACAGCAAATTTTGCTCCGCTTTTTTCCCTTCCTAATTCAACCAGTCTCTTGTTTTCGAGTAAGGCAATAACAATTTCGGATGGAGAGACATCAATGATCAGTTCGCTACTCACAACCAATTATTATTTCAAATTAAAAAGACTGTTGTCCTATTACTATAAAGAGATTAAACCTAAAGTAAAAAATATACTTTAGGTTTAACCTTTTATGAAGTTATTACCGATTACAGTTATTTTTTCTTCTTATGTCTGTTCTTCCGAAGTCTCTTTTTCCGCTTGTGCGTGGCCATCTTATGCCTTTTTCTTTTCTTTCCGCTTGGCATATTTTTTATTTTACCTGGTTCTTTACTTTAGAAACAAACGTCTTGGCCGGCTTGAAAGAAGGGATGTTGTGCGAAGGAATAATAATGGTAGTATTCTTCGAAATATTGCGGGCGGTTTTCTCAGCTC
>CAZLDP010000665.1:0-1727 GCA_964558145.1 uncultured Prolixibacteraceae bacterium
TGACTGTATTTCTTTTTGCCGAAATCACTGCATTTTTGTTTCCTGTTTACACAAACCCGCCAACCCCATCCGGAACCTGCAATGGGATTGTATAAGTTGCGCCTCCCAATAAATTAATATTAAATGTCCCCATCGTCGCCCCAACTAAATATGCCGTATTTAACGTTCTATTCATGGGATCGACGATGCTTGAATAATATGTAGATCCTGAAAATATCGGATCAACTATTTCTGCTGACAAGCTGCCTCCATTAGGAGTGTATGAATAATTATTCCCAAATATGATGCTGTTTCTGGCCTGATAAGTCTTGGTCCCAATGTCGGTTGAGGTTATGACTAAATCAAATTCTTGGCACAAAACAGGACTTACACTCAACATCATAATGATGAATATGGTATATAGTAATTTCATAGCAAGAATTTATTTGTAACGTTTATAATAAAACAAAATCAATTTAGCTTTTGGTCAATACTTAAATAATAAGGTATCATGCTTCCCCTTATTCTTTAATAATTTTCCATTCAGAGGATTTTTGTTCTGCAATAATCTTCAGAACATACATGCCAGATGATAGATTCTGCATATTCAGTAGAGTGCGGGAATTGGGAGAGACATTTTTAATGACCAGTTGTTTCCCCTGGAGATTAAAAACCATTATCCTAACCGTTTTTAAATCCAAATCCGGTATCTCAACCACAAGATTGCCTTTTGTCGGATTTGGATATATTTTAATGTCACCGAAGCCGGCATTATCAATTAATGGCTTCTCTTCGTTAAATGTTGTGCTGCTTTCAATCGAAGCATTTTTTAAAACCGTCCCAATGAATATCCTTTTCTCCCTGTTCCCACTACTGTCATAGGAAAAGCGATAATGGTAGTGGGTAGTTTGCGACAGAGCTTCTGCTTGGAAGCCGATTAATATTGCAGCAACAAAAAGTATGTTATTTATAACTGATTTCATCTTATCTATTATTTGTTTGATTCCAGTTTCCCGATACGGGATTTTAAATCATCTATCTCGGTCTGTTGTTCCTGTATTGTTTTAATCAATACAGGTATAAGCTCTGTATAACAAATCCCCAAAGTGCCATCCTCTCTTTCAGTTACAATCTCGGGAATTATCTTTTGTACTTCCTGCGCAATTAATCCAAGCTGGTCTTTTGACGCCCTTTCTGCAATTTTTGCATCTGCTCTTTCATTGCCTTTAAAGTTGGGCTTCAGCTTATAATACACAGGATGTAGCAGAAGCAATTTGCTTTTCATACTGGATAAATCCCTTATATCCGTTTTCGCATTTATATCAGACAGGATGGTTGGATTAATGTTAAAATAGGCTTGAGAGGCATAAAGCTCCTCCCACATCTGGCTATATTCTCCCAGTACGCCATAGCTTGAGGAAGATGGAGAAAGCGACCCGTATTGAAATATTAATTCATCAGCACCGTTAGAAATACGAAAATTACCGTTAACATCAAGCTGGAAAGAAGGAGAGGTATTGTTGATACCAACGAGACCTGTGCTGCTTACCTTAATCTGTGAAAAACAGTTTAAGGACTGAGCTAAAAAGCCCAAAACAAAAACAAATGTAAAATTTTTCATAGTTCTTATTTTTAAGTTATTGAAGCATCCTAAATAAAAAGAGTTTATATACAATGATCTAAGTACATGATAAAAAAATACATCACACTTTAAACTGATCCATATCATTTACCAAATAACATATTAG
>CAZLDP010000666.1:0-1720 GCA_964558145.1 uncultured Prolixibacteraceae bacterium
GGATCGACCTCAATCTTCTCAGTAGTTTTGCCATCGTTCTCCAGAACTTTAACAACAGGAGGGAGCGTTTCAGGGAGTTCATGCAGGATGGTCGCGATGAAAACACAAGCCGTTAAATAGGTGCCCATGGCCGAAGGATGGCTTCCGTCGGTGTGGTATATCCCGAATGTCGGCCGCAGTTGTCGCGCCCGCTCCCATGTTTTACCCACCGGCACCACGATCGCCCTGTTTTCCTTGGCCACCTCGGCATACACACGGTTGATCGCTTCCTGGTACTGGGGAACTTTTTCCCTCGCCCAAGTCACATACAGATAGGGTTTAGCCCCGTTTTCCCTGATATAGTCACAGAACAGTTTTCCATACTTGCGTAAACTGTCGGCATCGTGAATGGCCCCCAAACTATATTCCTGAAGAACAACAATATCATATTTCCCATTTCTGATCTTTTCCTTGGTTTTCAGTCCTCTTTCACCCCACCAGTGCTCTCTCAGTTTGGCCCCGCCGATGGTAACCCGCTCCGTCTCCAACTTGGTTTCAGCCTGGTCCGAAAAAAGGGTAACGATTTGGTCCAGTTTATGCCAGTAGGTGTAACTGTTCCCGACAAACAAGACTTTCAGGGTCTCTTTCCCTTCCTGAGCAAAACCGGTTTTTACAAAACATAATGACCAAATCGCGATCACGACAATCCAAATCCTCTTCATCATCTTTTTGTTTAACTTGATTAATATCCTGTATTACTTTTGTAAAGATTCACAATTTACGCAAATAATTCCATCGAAGAGACACTGAAAAATGTCAAGAGGGTGACGGGAGAAACTTATTTTTCAGAAATATTGTCTTCTTCGCAAGCATATCCCGTTGCCGGGATGTTTAACCCGGAATCAGGAATAATCGATGCGCAAGTATTTCCCAGTTTTTCCAATATAATCGAATACTAGTACTTCAAATTAGGAATACTTTTTAATTGATCTGCCTATCTGGGCGATGGTCTCCTTATGGTATTCCAGGCAGGGGGCAAGGGTAGGCCTCCAGGGGGCGGTCATAAATCCAAGTAACCGCGGGGAATTAATCGTCTTCATGCAATAATCCACGGTTGCTTCCATATTCACGTTGTTGGAATGGGCGCTACCTGTGGGAACCTGGTCATACCCCCGTTTCTCCAACTCTTCATACAAACCGGTATAAATTTTTGTCAAGTCATTCATTTTTGCAGGATCGAAGGTATCGCCATAATACCAGTTGCTCTGCAAAACCGATTTGGGCATTTTCTGAAAAAAGAGATCCGGGTGCTCCCAGGCATAGTCCGACCATACCCACGGACGCGCGCCTCCTTTTTCCACTTCATCCACAAAAAAATAGAAATCATGCCACCACAGATCCTTCTGTCTTACCATCATCATCTGCATATTCACCTGATGCGCGGCAGTTTCCTCATCCATTCCCAGATGGAATAAGCGGGGATGGTCGAATAATTCGATTACTTCTTTGATCAGATCGCGGCACACATCGTAATATTTTTGGGAGGAGACCATGCGGGAATACTCGCCCATCCACGCGTCATGCGTAGTGGCAAAGTTGAGTTTCGGGATGGGTTCAAGTCCCAGCGCCCTTATTTTTTTCAGTTCGGATCTCAATTTGCCGGGCGACCAGGCATTCTTCACCGCAATTTCAGGATGCGAATCGTACACTACGGCATCACCGAGGTCAATGACTACCATAT
>CAZLDP010000667.1:0-1720 GCA_964558145.1 uncultured Prolixibacteraceae bacterium
CCGGGTGAGGGGAGAGCCTAATACCAACCCTTCCAGGCTACGGCATCTGCTCAATGCTACGTAGACCTGGCCGTGAGCAAAGGAAGCCTGGGCATCAATGATGGCTTTATCAAAAGTAAGTCCCTGGCTTTTATGGATGGTGATGGCCCAGGCCGTCTTCAGGGGAAGTTGTTTGAAAGTACCGATCTGTTCTTCCATGATCTCTTTGGTTTCTTCCTGAAGCGAGTAGCGCATGTTCGCCCATTCGGCAGGTTCCACTTCCAACGGCTCGGTTTCACCCTGGCAGGTGACTTCCACTTTTTCGTGATCGAGGGCGGTAATCCGCCCGATCTTACCATTGTACCATCTTTTTTCAGGAGCGATGTCATTTTTAATGAACATCACCTGCGCTCCCGTCTTTAATCGGAGTTCAGGCTCTGTAGGCCAGGAAAGCTCCGGAAAATCTCCTGAGATTTCAGCGGTAAACCGGAACTCTTCGCCGGAGAGCTTTTCCAGTTTGGTTTCATTGATGCTTCTGGCCTGCCAATTATGGGTGACCAGGGTGATCCACCCCTCCCCATCGGCCGGATCAAAACCGGGATCATACCGCTGGTTGAGACTTTCCAGCGTGTCGTTGTCTACCTTGTTCTCCCTGATCCGGTTGAGCAACTCAATAAACCGGAGGTTACTCTGGCGGAAGATCTGTTTCAGCTCAATGGTGATAAAACGGGATTCGCGTAAAGCCTTGCTGCTGAAAAAGTAAGGCGTGTCGTAAAACCTGCGGAGCATTTCCCATTCCTGCTCCCGTGTTACGGGCGCTAATTGCTGTAAATCTCCGATCATCAGGAGTTGTACTCCCCCAAAAGGTTTTCCCCGGTTCCTGAACCGGCGTAGCACCCTGTCGATGGCATCCAGCAGGTCGGCTCTCACCATGCTGATTTCGTCGATGACCAGCAAATCCAGACTTTTAAAAATGGCAATCTTCACCCGGTGGTATCGCTGGATGGGGCTCTCCTTAGGGGCACCCCCGGGTGGAGGTTCTTCTTCTCCGGGAATGGAACCCGGAACTTGAGGTCCCAGACTGAGCTGAAAAAATGAGTGAATGGTTACCCCGCCCGCATTGATGGCTGCTACTCCCGTAGGCGCCACCACTACCATTCTCTTAGGGGATTCTTTCCGCAGTTGATGCAGAAAAGTAGTCTTCCCCGTACCGGCTTTTCCGGTCAGGAAAATATTTTCCCCTGTGTTCCTGAGAAAATCACGGGCCAGCTCTATCTGGGGATTCGTGTCGAGGTCCATTCTGGATTCCGGTTTCGGTATGCTAAGTTAGCCATTATCTGCTATAATGTAATTATTCTGAATCCGGCTCAGAAGAAGAGGATTGCACAATTCTCACTCGGACATCTGCGGGATAGCGGTTATTTCAGCCGGGCCAGAGACTCCTGAATGCGTTGAAGGGCTTTGGTGAGTTGTTCCTCCGAAGTGGCATAGCTGAGCCTGAAACATCCGGGAGCGCCAAAAGCATCACCCGAAACTACACCCACGTGAGCCTTGCTGAGCAGGAAAAAGCAGAAATCATCGGAATTATGGATGAACATTTCTCCATCGGTTTTTCCAAAATAAGAAGAGCAATCGGGAAAAACATAGAATGCCCCATCGGGCTTACTGGTTTTAAGCCCCGGAATCCGGGCCAGCATGTCCATGACCAGGTCACGCCGTTGTTCAAAGCGGGCCACCATCT
>CAZLDP010000668.1:0-1719 GCA_964558145.1 uncultured Prolixibacteraceae bacterium
CCTACTGGCAAACATTGAGAGTTTTTTGGTAATAGACGTAATCCTTAAAAGAATTTACAGGGAGTTGCCGGGGGTGGTGGCGATAAGTATTCATGATTCCATAATGACGGGCATACTCACTGATGAGGTGGAAGCCGTCCGCAAAATTATGTGCGAAGAACTTACAAAATTTGTTGGATTTTCACCCAAAATAGTTATTGAGAATTATAGAGTTGATGATAGAGAGAATGAAGTAAGTGAAAACTGTATAATACAATATGATGTTACAATCCCTGTATCTATCAATTAATCAAGAACATAATGAAAAATATTTTTGGTCGAAAATGATATTAATGTCGCTGGTGCATCGGACTACCATTGTTAGTGTTGTCATGAAAAGAATAGAAGCATAATTAAAAGAGTCCAACCAGACAGTTTTGAAAAAATCAAAATATCAAAAAAATGGGACTTAAGAAAGGTATGACAAATAACCCGGCAGGAAAACCAAAAGGTGCATTGAACAAGTTATCTACTGGTTTCCGGCAGGAATTAGCAATATTCATTCAGGAGCAATGGCCTACTGTTATTAAAGAATATAATGCCCTTAAGGGGAAGGAGAAAATAAAGTTTTTCCTGGAACTCCTGCCTTATCATGTAGCCAGAAAACAATCAGTTACAATCTCCTTCCTTGAACAATTACAAGAGTACTTGAGTGATATACAGATAGATCAAATAATAAACAAACTTAAAACAGAACATGATGGCATCAAAAGAAAAGATCAATGAATTACTCCAATTCATAACCAGGACCCGTATGATACATATTTACATTTCCGGAGCTACCCCAGGTCAGTTATATAAGTCAATACCCGACCCGCATGCAGACAGTAACGAGGATTTGACGGTTATTGTTCCCTCTCCGGAGGCAGGCAGTAAACTCATAAATTTCATAAATGATTTGGGCAAATAGACTTCAGCCATGAAATTAACAAGGATGCATTTGAATAGAAGAAAAGCTATTCGCCTGAAGTGCCTGGATTGTTCGGGCTTTATGTGGAATGATGTCAAGGATTGCGAGCATATCGCTTGCCCGTTGTACCCGTACAGGACAGGGCAAGGCAAACAAGATCCTGTAAACCGTAACAAAGCTATAAAAGAATTTTGCGTTTGGTGTGTGGCTGATCAGACAGGCGAGGTCAGGAAATGCGGCGGGGTAGATTGTCCACTTTACAAATTTCGGGGTTTTTTGGTGAAAAAACAGCATATAGGGGCATCTTCTGACACGATCTCTGTAAAGTAAGGGATTACCCTCCCTGGGTGGGGTAATATTTGTTTCTGTTCCCGTATGTTGTAATTTTATCGTGTTTTTTCTTTATCGATCGATCTTGGTATGTGAAACCCCTGAAAAATCACAGCAGATGAATATGAAAATCATTAATCTTTTTATCCTCAACTTTCAAAATAACCCCCAATTTTATGCAAATCGTATGCAAATAAAAAAGCCACTAAGCATTTAACTGCCGCAAGTGGCTTATAATGTTGTTGCTCCGTCAGGGCTCGAACCTGAACTTTTCTGATCCAGAGTCTTAAAAGTCGCTTATTCTTTATTTATTGTTATTTGTTAGAATCCTTTGTAAATATAATAGTTATGTTTTAAAAACAAAACTCTTTGCTTGTTTGTTATATGTATATTTTGTTATTTTGTATGCAAATCGTATGCAAATTCATAGTAACAACGAA
>CAZLDP010000669.1:0-1711 GCA_964558145.1 uncultured Prolixibacteraceae bacterium
AGGTGATATCGCCTTACTATAAACTGGGATCACGCCTGAGGTTCAACTTCATGCAGAAAAATTTGTAATGGAAGATCAGGAAGGATATCTTTCAGAAAAGGCCAGGCAGGATTATGAACTGGTTCAGGCTGCCCTTTCGGGTGACGAAAATGCTTTTGCCAGATTGTTGGGTCGCTACAAGGATGCCATTTATTTTATGCTGTTGAAAATGGTGAACAATAAAAGTGATGCCGAAGATCTTACCCTTGAAGCCTTTGGAAAAGCTTTTAAAAATCTGCATCAGTATTCACCCAATTATGCTTTCAGTACCTGGCTTTTTAAGATTGCCTCCAACAACTGCATTGATTTCCTGAGAAAACGAAAGGGCATTACGCTGTCCCTGGTGAATAACCAGGAAAGCAACGATTCCGATACGCCTGTAAAACTGCGTTCCAAAGATCCCAATCCCGAAGAGAAACTGATCAGGAAACAAAAAGCGATTCTGATGAGGAGAGTTGTACGCAAATTAAAACCACGTTATCAGACGCTGGTTGAATACCGTTATTTCCGTGAAATGTCGTATGAGGAAATCGCTTCTGAACTTCACCTTCCCCTGGGAACGGTGAAAGCGCAACTTTTCAGGGCCCGTGAAATGTTGTTTAAACTGATCGAGACCACTGAGATGGGCGAAAAAGATTAAATTTCATGGATATCATTCTTAAGTATTTCCCTGGATTATCCACCACGCAACGGGAAAGAATAGCCCGTCTGGAGCCGTTGTATCAGTGCTGGAATCGGCAAATCAATGTGATTTCCCGGAAAGACATCGGGTCGCTGTATGAAAAGCATGTGCTTCACTCGCTGGCAATTGGGAAAATTATCCGGTTCACCCCGGGTACCCGTATCCTGGATGCAGGCACTGGCGGCGGATTTCCTGGCATTCCCCTGGCCATTCTTTTCCCTGAAGTCTATTTTCACCTGGTCGATTCAATCGGGAAAAAGATCAGGGTGGTACAGGCTGTGGCGGAGGAGTTGAATCTGGAGAATCTCACTGCCGAACAAATCAGGGTGGAAGAAGTGAAAGAGAAATATGATTTTGTGGTGAGCAGGGCTGTAACCCAACTGCCCCGCTTCCGGCAATGGGTTGAAAAAAATATCCGCCTGGCAGGAAAAAATGCCTTGCCCAATGGAATTCTGTATCTGAAAGGGGGAGACATCGACCCGGAACTCAAAGGCTGTTTCGGAAAGGCCATCGTATATTCTCTGGGTGAGATTTTTGAAGAGCCTTTTTTTCAGACCAAAAAACTGGTGTTTCTCCCTATCGGTTGATCAAAATGGGGTTCCGGCCGGCAAAACTAAAAAAAAACAGGGGAAGGGTTGTTTTTTTAAAACTTTATTCAGAATTTAGTGTGGTCATTGTATCGTTCTCTAAACATAGGTTTTACTGAGGTTTTAGGAGGATCATGGACTCGTCCTAATGAATCTATCAAATTGTTATAATTATTAGAGTTTTAAAGATCAATTAATCATTTTAAACGTAATTGTATGAACAAAGCACAATTAATCAATGCAATTGCTGACAAAACTGGCTTAACAAAAGCAGATGCAAAAAAAGGGCTTGATGCCACCATTGAAGCTGTCAGTGAGGCTCTTAAGGCTGGCGACAGGGTAGCGCTTGTTGGGTTCGGATCATTTGCCATTTCTGAGCGTGGTGAAAGGACGGGAAGAAATC
>CAZLDP010000670.1:0-1710 GCA_964558145.1 uncultured Prolixibacteraceae bacterium
CCTTCCAAAGTGAAAAGTACGGTTCGTGAGTTCGGGCAGGGAGGTTCTGTTCTCGGGTGCTGAGAAGAGGGTAAGGGTGCCATCGGCCAGGTCTTCGTCGAGGTCCTGGATATCATCGGCGAGTTGAAGCCACACGCCATAGCCAAAAAAGAACTGGCTGATTTCAGGGGAGAGGTGACCGGCCACGAGATAACCGTCGGTCAGTACGGAGGTACCCCCCTTCTCGAAGCTTATGCGAAGGATCTCGCCGGGGTCGGGACGGCAGCTATAACCACTCAGGCGGAGACTCTGGGTTTGGGCGCGGTGGATGGCCAGGAGGCTGTGGTGTACTTCCGGAAAACTATCACGGGGGTACTCCTTGCAGATCATCTCCACAAGGGCTTGTATAGCCTGCTCACGGGCGCTGTGGTCCATGTTTCCCTTTCCAATCAGGCAGCATTCAAATCTTCTGCTGAAATCCGCTTTTTCTCTGGCGGTGACCGAAGGATCATCTATGAGGTTATCGGAATAGGGATACAGAAGGCTATAGGCCAGAATGGAGGGGGTGAGCCTGACTGGAAGACCCAGCATGAGTTGCAATCCATTCATGATCCAGGCATTGCGCATTGCCTGGTAGATCTCCTCCCGTTTCAGGGATGGGTCGAAGGCACGGGCTTCGCGGTAGAAATCGCGCGATGCATTGATCATGGCCGGATCGGTGATTAGGTCGAGGGTTTCGTCGCTGTAATCGTACACTTTTTTCATGAAGCTGCGTAACCCCCTGAAAAATTTCTCCGAATCGATACTTTTGGTGTCGCCTTCTTTGCGCAGTTCCCGGAAACGGTCGGTATATCCTGAAAAGTGGATTTCCCTTTCCCGTTTTTCCGATTGGGGATAAGAAGTGGTGAAGACAGGGAATCTGTCGGAGGCGTTGTTCCAGATTTCCGAGAAATGATCGACAAGGTGCATGGTCTCCATGAACAGAGTAATTTGATGTTTGGACAAATTTACGTGACCTTGTTAAAAATCGGGAACTTTTCCGGTGAAGTACCTTAAATAAGCGGTAAATGGCAGGTTGTGTCTGAAAGGAGGGACGCGACCTGCCATTTACCATGATCCAATAAACACACGGGAGTAGGATCTTATCAGGCAATATTGGTATAGACCGCCTGGACGTCGTCGTCCTCCTCAATCTTTTCGATCAGTTTTTCGATATCAGCCATCTGCTCTTCGGTGAACTCGACAGGGTTGTTGGCAAACCGTTTCAGGGTAGCCGATGTTACTGAGACACCTAATTTTTCAAAGGCTGCCGACATGGCGCCAAAATCTGTGAAATCGGCATAAGCAAAAAACTCTCCTTCGTGTTCCTCAATTTCTTCCAGTCCGGCGTCGATCAGTTCGAGTTCCAACTCATCGACCTCCATGCCGGCAGGTTTTTCAAACTGGAAGACCGATTTCCGGGAGAACATGAATTCGAGTGATCCGGTGGGTGACAACTGACCGCCCGATTTGCTGAAATAGTTTTTGATATTGGCGACAGTGCGGGTGTTGTTGTCGGTGGCACATTCAACAAAGAGGAGAACGCCATGAGGTCCTTTACCTTCGTAGTTGATTTCGTCATAGTTCTCGGCATCCTTCCCCGAGGCCCGTTTGATAGCTGCTTCGATATTAGTCTTGGGCATGTTCTGGGCCTTGGCGTTCATGATGGCAGTGCGCAGTGCCGCATTGGTA
>CAZLDP010000671.1:0-1710 GCA_964558145.1 uncultured Prolixibacteraceae bacterium
CCCCTTTCTGATCGGAACGGCAAGGCCACGGATTTTTTTCGGTAGCTTTAGATTCATATTTTTGTCACCAAGAATCCCGTAAGAAAATGTAATTTATGAAGAACAAAACTGACTAATCACCTGAAGTAAAACAGAAAATTGCCATGAAAAAAATCGTTGTCATCGTTATTTTCGCCACGATGTGGCTTGCCGGAATGGCCCAGGAAAAAGCCACACTCCGGCTGAATCCCGAGAAAAACAAGGTCTACCGCCTCTGCTCCGTTACGGAACAGACCATCAGCCAAACCGTCCAGGGGATGACCCAGAATGTGGAATCAAAAACCCGTTACGTCATCTCCCTGAAAATGATGGACTCCACCCCTGACTTCCTGGTTACTGAAATCCGGTTCGACACCATCGACACGCAGACCAATGCCCTGGGCAAAAACACGGTGATCAGTTCGGCCAGTAAAGGCGATGTCACCTCCAAGGAGACCTCTGCCCTGCTCTCCTACTTTATGAACTGTCTGAGCAAAAATGCCCTCTTCGTAAAAATCGACTACTCGGGCTATGTCGTCGAGATCGTCAACGCCAAAATGCTCTCCGACATCATCCTGAAAGATACCGCTTCTATCACGCTGACCGGCATGATGGGCGACGCCATGAAGAAGGAAATCAGCAATATGGTGAGCGCCAAAAGCCTGAAGAACATGATCGAAACTTTCACATGGAACCTTCCGGGCAAAGAGGTCGCTACCGGTGACAAATGGCAGATCGTTCAGAAGATGACCGCCGGGGGAATGGACCTTGACATTACCACCGCTTCCCGCCTTGACCATGTGAAGGATCATGCCGCAACCATCACGGCCCAGTCCGACATCAAAGCCGCAGCCAACGCCGCACCCATCCAGTCGGGCGGAGCCTCGGTGAGTTACGACGGCCTCCAGGGAGTGAGAAAATCCACCCTGCTGATCGATACCCGCACCGGTCTGCCCCTTGAGAGCAGCGTTAAAGCCTCTGTCACGGGGAATCTGGGCGTCAGCGCCCCTGGCGTGAGCATGCAGATTCCCATGACCATCAACGGCGAAACCAAAATAAAAGCCCTTTGATTTCCCGGTATCGTACCAGGTAATAGCTATGATTAACAGTTGCTCCGGTAAGGTGAAGGTGACCCGTATGGCCATTTCACCAAGCTGTAGAACAAACAAATTCCCCACATGAAGAATTTCTTCATCCTTGTGCTGCTGACCCTTTCGCTGGCATCCAGTTCCCAGAACATCAAGGGATTCGTATACCTGAAAAAGGACAAGTCTCCCGTCCAGTTTGCCTCGGTCGGACTGGTACAACTCCCTGATTCGGCCATGACGCGGGGTACCATCACCCTTACCGACGGAAGTTTTCTGATCGACAACGTCAAACCGGACGATTACCTCGTAAGGGTCACCTTTGTGGGGTACCACCCCGAAGAAAAGGCGGTTACTGTAGTGACAGGGGTTCCCGAAACCGTTTTGGACACCCTTTTCCTGTCGGAAACCACTACCGAAGTAGGCGAAGTGGAGGTGGTGGCCGAACGGCTGAAAGGCAAGGAGATGGTCGACCGCACCGTCTATGCCGTGCCGGAAGCCATCGCCAAAACCGTTACCACCGGCTATGAACTTCTTAAAAGAATCCCTCAGGTCAATGTCGACTTTCAAAACAACATCACCCTCAACGGGAGCAGCAATTTCATCA
>CAZLDP010000672.1:0-1709 GCA_964558145.1 uncultured Prolixibacteraceae bacterium
CACGGTAATGGCTGAAACGGGAGAGCGGACTTCAGGGCATCCACCGCTTTGGACGATCGCCCTGTAGCGGGTAGGTACGGTGATATTATAGTTGTAGGATGCGGAAGGAGCGCTTCCCGGTGCAGAATTCCAGGTCAGGCCATCGGTGGAATACTCCCACCCGGTTACGGTACCGGTTTGCCCGGTTAACAGAATTTGGCCATTTCCAATTCCCGCACAATGATCTCTGTTCAATGGATCAATGGTTCCACCAGCGGAAACAGGATCCACTGAAATGGTAAATTGTATGGGAGTCCCGGAACAACTGTTTCCTCCGGATTCAAAGACTGGGGTAACCGTGATGGTGGCAGTCTGGCGAACAGACCCGGTATTCCCTGCAGTAAAAGAGATATCCCCGGTCCCGGTGGCTGCCAACCCAATTGTGGTATTGTCATTGCTCCATTCATAGCGGGATCCGATTCCCGTAAATCCGACGGTGACCGTCGACCCGGCACACTCTGTTTTGTCGCCGGGATTGTCAACCAATGGGAGGGGAAGAACGGTCACATTCACGTCAAAGGGAGTCCCTACACATCCGTTGGCTGACGGGGTGACACGGTACCTGACCACACCGGCAGTAATCCCTGAATTGGTCAGGGTTTGTGAAATGGTCGTCCCACATGTAGAAGCACAGTCAGCAAAACCGGAGATCGTACCGCTTATTAAAGTGGCAGTCCATGTAAAAACAGGATCATTTACGTTTGACGAGAGGGCAACCGAAGTTGTTTCGCCGCTGCAAATCGCCTGATCCGCGCCGGAACCGGTAGGCCCGGGGTTAACCGTTATCGTCACTTCTTCAGGTACGCCTGTGCATCCGTTGAAGGTAGGGGTAATGGTGTATTTCACAGTGGCCGGATCGGTACCGTTGTTAAACAAGGTTTGTGATATCGTGTTGCCGCAGTTGCTGCCGGAACAATCCGAAAAACCGGTTACCGTGGTTCCGGATGGGGTGGCTGTCCACGTAAATTCAGTGCCGGTAACAGCCCCTGATAAATTGATGGTTACGGTATTCCCGGAGCAGATGGAGGAGGCGGATGGAGTAGCCACTACGTTGGGTGTGGGATGGACCGTCACATCTGCGGTGAAAGGATCGCCGGCGCACCCGTTGGCTTCGGGAGTAATGGTATACCGGACCACTCCTGATCCTGTTCCGTTGTTGGTCAGGGTTTGCTCAATGGCGGCTCCGCAGTTTGTTGTACATCCACTGAATCCGCCAATAGTTGCCCCGCTGAGTTGTGCTGCAGTCCATGTGAAGGCGCTGCCGCTGACCGTGGAATTAAGTTCTATATGAGTGGTTCCTCCGTTGCAAATGGTTTGCGGAGAGGCCGATCCCACTGGTTTCGGATAAACAGTGATCAATTGTTCGACGGGACTCCCCTGGCATCCGTAGGCAGTTGGAATGATGGTAAATTTCACCACACCATTTGTTGTGCCCGTGTTGGTCAAAACATCCGCTATGGTTGAGCTGCATGTGCCTGTTGTGCAATTGCCATTACCCTCCACTGTGCCATTTATAACCTGGGATGTCCATGTGAAGGTTGTTCCCGTGATATTGGCGGACAGGGAAATTGAAATCGCTGATCCTGAGCAGATGGTCGATTGTAAGGGAGTGGCTGAGGCTGCTGGAGTAGGATTTACGGTAATTGTAAAAGTTTTTGAAGCGCCGGTAC
>CAZLDP010000673.1:0-1708 GCA_964558145.1 uncultured Prolixibacteraceae bacterium
TTTTCGCTGTTGTCTGGCCTTTGGGATCGTATTTAGCTTTAGCCGCAGCATCCCATCTCATCCCCAATGAAGGTTTTTCCAGTTTTTTGCCTTGTTTCCAGCGTCTCAGGTCGTCATAGCGAAATCCCTCAAAGCAAAGTTCAATTCTTCGTTCGCGCCTTATCTCCACAATCAAAGGAGAAACACCTTCATTTGTGTACCTAGGATCAACAGGAATATTGCTTTTATCCATATGGATCATTCCAACCCTGTCCCTTAGTTTATTGATACTTAAATCCAGATCGTCTTGTGTGATAGTACCCAATTCTGCTTTGGCTTCTGCATAGTTCAATAGCGCTTCCCCAAATCGTAAAACTAAACTAGGTGCCACACCTGAACCCCATGCTTCTTCGTATGTATTAGCATTAAAATACTTAATAATATGATAACCCGTTGGAATTGGATTACCCCCGGTCAAACCTGGTAATCTTGGATATTCATAGGCAGTTGATTTTACGTAATTGTAATATTTCATATCTGCAGGGTGGAGGACGGTCTGTCTCAACCTGGGATCTCTGTTTTCAAAAATGTTCTCATAAATGGCATCTCCTTTATAAAGAGGAGAAAGAGTAATAGGCAGACCGTCGGAACACAAAAAATCCTCAACCAGACTTTTGGTAGCTCCTCCGGCATTTTTGGTAGTCGTCGCCATTTGGTTATTCGTCAAAACACCTATTGTAAATTTTACCCAGAAAATTACTTCTTTATTCCCGGTATAATCTGGAAGTGTTTGAAGATTCTTATAATCATGCAGCGGATCCCCGGTAGAATAGAGTTTGTATGGACCGTCATCTATAAGTTCTTTTGCAGCTTTAGCTGCTTCCTGAAGCCACATCTCCGGATTTGTTCCGCCATGGTATTTTCTCCAGGTACCTTCAAAAAGACAACACCGTGATTTCACCAATAGTGCAGCCCATTTATTCAGCCTGCCAGGTGCATTTCCATCACCCCAGCTACTTGGCAGATTCTGACAAGCAAAATCCAGATCTACCAAAACATTTGCCATAACCTTTTCTCTTGGAGTTCTGCCGGCATAAAGTTCTTCTGAATCAATATTTAATTCATGGTCCAACCAGGGAACATCACCGTAAAATTTGACTTTATCGGAATAAAACCATCCTCTGAAAAGGCGTGCTTCTGCGATGTACTTATTTCTGGTTGTTCCATCGGTTTTAACTTTATCATAATTTGCCAAGCCGACATTACAGGCACGGACAAAATTCCAGCCTCCATACCCGAATGATTCGATTTCCGAAGGTACAGAATGTTTCCCGGCTCTTTTCAGTAAGAAATCAGCAGCCCCCAGATTATCCGTGGCTTGATTATCAGATAATAGATCACACCACCAGGAACTTGTATTATATGCCGGATTGCAAGATGATCGCCAGAAATTCATTTCAGAACCTCCCCGTAATGCTAAATCATACAGGCTATTATTATAGTTCAGCATGTCATTTTCTGTATTCCAGAATGTACTTTTACTCACCTCGTCGAGTGGATACCTGTTGAGAAAATCATCATTACATCCAATAAAAAGGATCGTTAATGATAATATAAATAGTGTTCTTGTGAAATAGTTTTTCATCGCTTTCATAATTAGAATGATAATTTAATCCCTATTGCATATATGCGTTGCATCCAGTATTCCTGGGTAACTGTAGTGACGTTT
>CAZLDP010000674.1:0-1701 GCA_964558145.1 uncultured Prolixibacteraceae bacterium
GGGCTGTATAGTCCAGAAATTCCCAGGTTTTGAGTTTTGCAAAAAAACGGAAATCCTGCGGGAGGTAACCCAGCATCGACCGGATCTCCCGCCTGTTCTTCATCAGGTCGAGATGGTCGTTGACGGTGACTTTTCCGCTTGTCGGCTTCATGAGGGTGACAAGAATCCGCATCAAACTCGATTTCCCGGCCCCGTTGGGACCAAGCAACCCGAACATGCCATTGGGGATTTCCAGATTGATATCTTTCAGTGCCCAATTCCCGCCCTTGTAAATTTTGTTGAGATTGTCAATAGATATTTTCACACTATAAGTTGGTTTATAAACCGATCGTTGAATATCGACTCAAATTTGACTGAAAAGTTTAATAACTCGCAAAAATTCGTAACCTTTTGACCCCGGAAATTACATCCCTTTTAAAATAACGGAGTGTAATCAGGGAACGTGTAAACATACTTATTTCTTCTTTTTCGCCAACAATTTTCGATCTCTTTCCCTATTTTTGCACTTTCCTGAACTGGAAACAGATGGAATTTCAAATTTTGCAACTTCTCGAAGGAGCCCGTAAGGCAACGGGACTGACAGTCATCATTGATGTATTCCGGGCATTTTCGATGGCCTGTTACGCCACAAGCCTGGGGTTGAGTCCCATTTATCCGGCAGGAACACTTGAGGAGGCTTTCAGTCTGAAACAGAAACTGGGTGATGCCCTGCTGGCAGGTGAACGGGACGAACAACGCCCTGAAGGATTTGACCTGGGGAATTCACCCGCCTTGTTGCTGAAATCAGAATTCAGCAACAGAGCCATGATCCACACCACCAGTTCGGGGACCCAGGGGATCGTACAGGCACGAAATGCCCTGGAAATTATCACGGGAAGTTTTGTGAATGCCGACGCCATTGTCCGCTATATTCAAAGACAGTGCCCTTCGCTGGTTTCGCTGGTGTGCATGGGATATGCCTGCCAGTATCCCACCGATGAGGATACGCTCTGTGCGGAATATATCCGCGATCAGCTTACCGGCAGGAAAAGCGATACGATGGCCATGAAGGAACAGATCAGACAGGGATCGGGCGCCCGTTTCTTCAACAAGGAGAGCCAACTTTGGGCACCCGAGGAGGACTTTAACCTGTGCCTCGACCTGGGCCGATTTGATTTTGTATTGAAGGTTACAGAGAAAGAGGGATTGACCTGCCTTGAAAAGATCGTCCCCTAACATACAATCCTAAAAAAATGAAAAAATACGATTTTGATGAGGTGATCGATCGGCGCGGTACCGGCAGCATCAAATACGACGCCCTGAAAAGGATCTTCGGGAGCGACGATTTGCTCCCTCTCTGGGTGGCAGACACCGATTTTCGCACCCCGGAGTTTATCATGGAAGCCCTCCGCCGGCGACTGGAACACGAGGTTCTGGGATATAGTTTCCGGACTGAAGGTTTTTACCGCAGCATCCAGGACTGGATCAGAGGGCGTTATGCCACTACCATTTCTGAAGGATGGATCTCCTTCACTCCCGGGGTGGTTTCAGCCGTCACCACCGCAGTGATGGCTTTCACAAAGCCGGGCGACAAGGTTGTGGTCCAGCCTCCCGTCTATTTCCCATTTTATAAAAGCATCGCGGGATCGGTAAGGGAGATCATGCTGAATCCGCTGAAACTGCATGAGAACCGGAACTATTTCGATCTGGAAGATCTGGAGG
>CAZLDP010000675.1:0-1685 GCA_964558145.1 uncultured Prolixibacteraceae bacterium
GTCGGCAACCGCCAATTTTTATAAATGCGGTGATGAGTTGCCCGAGCCTCATTTCATTACTTGGAATCCGGTGGGCACACCCCAGCCCGACTATCACCAGCCAGGGTACTTCGGGAAAATCGATTTCGAATAAGAAATGAACCGCAATGAAAATTGAAGTTCGTCCGGTCATCACTCGCTCTGAGTTCCGGCATTTCATCTATCTTCCCGAGAAGATCCACCAGGGTCATGCCAACTGGGTACACCCCATATACTTAGACGATTGGACGTATTTCGATGCCCGTAAGAACAAGTCCTTTACATACAGCGATACCATTCTGCTGCTTGCCTGGCGGGGGGATGTGCCGGTAGGGCGGATCATGGGGATCATCGTCAGGCCTTACAATGAGTTGCATGGGGAGCAGCATGCCCGGTTTGCCTGGATGGAGACGGAAAACGATTGCGAAGTGTACGCCGCCTTGATGCAGGCAGTAGAGCAGTGGGGCAGGGAGAAGGGGATGACTCACCTGGTGGGACCACTGGCTTTTTCGGACAAGGATCCCCAGGGATTTCTGGTAGAAGGATTTGACGAGCCGGTAGTGATCGCATCCAACTGCAATTTCCCGTACATGGTGGAACTCACTGAAAATTACGGTTTTGCCGTTAAAGAAAACCTGGTAGTCTATAAAGTACCTGTTCCGGAGGAACTCCCGCCCATTATTTCCAGAATTGAAGAGCGTCACAGGAAGAATGAGAGCGGGCTCCGTGTAGTTGAGTTTACCTCACGGAGAAAAGTGCGGCCTTATATTCACAAGGTGTTGTGGCTCGTGAACCAGACCTTTACGGAGATCTATGGCTTCTGGCCTTACACCGAGAGGGAAATGGATGATTTTGCCAACCGGTTTATGTTTCTGATCAATCCACGGTATATCAAGCTGGTGGTCACTCCCGCCGATGAAGTGGTCGCTTTTATTGTGGGGATGGACGACCTGAGTGAAGGGATCAGACGGGCAAGGGGTAAGCTGATTCCCTTCGGGTGGATCCACCTGCTTCGGGCTGCCCGGAAAACCAAACAGCTCAATTTGTTGCTCGGAGCAGTCCGGCCCGACTACCAGGGGCGCGGACTCGACATGCTGATGGGAGGAAAGCTGTTTGAATCGGCCAGGAAGGCTGGGAAGTGCACCATAGACTCCCATCTGGAGCTGGAGCAGAATCTGAAAGTCAGGGCCGAGATGGAACGGAACGGGGGGAAGGTGTACAAGCGGTTCAGAATCTACATTAAGGAATTGTAGATTGAATGTTCTCTCCCTGAAGGTATTCCTCCAAAACATGTTGTACAACATGCTCCCGTTTCTTTTAACGTACAATTATTCTTGGCAACTTTGATCCTAGATTTATAAACTTAACAATGAACATGGAGATTTGCAAGATTTAGCTGTTGCTTACCGATGCCCGTTTTTAGGTTATGTTAAGTTGTTTATCGTGTTACACTCTGTGATGGAGTTGTAAAAGAAGATTTTTGTTAAACTATTAAACACGCGACTATGAGAAATTTAAACTGCGGAAGATTCATTTCTGTCGATTCTTGTTTTCATACCTGTGCCCGGTAGGTGTGTCTGGTATGTCTGCCTGGCCTTCCTGTGTGCTTGCGTTTTCCGGTCTCCCGGCCGTGCAACATCCTTTCGTGGAATTAAAAGACAAAAAAC
>CAZLDP010000676.1:0-1679 GCA_964558145.1 uncultured Prolixibacteraceae bacterium
GTGGATCGGAGAAGGAGCTTTTCTAAACTGTTCCAGCCTGGGTATTGTGAGTATCCCGGAAGGGGTCGAACGGATCAGTTCTTCAACCTTCTATGATTGTGTTCGCCTCACTTCAATTAAAATCCCACAAGGGGTAAAAAGAATTAATGGGTTTTCTTTCTATAATTGTAATGCTCTCACATCAATCTCTTTTCCTGAGAGCTTGAGGGAAATCGATGGACATGCTTTCGCAGGTTGCGTTAACCTTACCAGCGTAGACATCCCAAATAGTGTAGGTAGGATTGGTGAGTATGCTTTCCGCGGGTGTTTGCGGCTCAGATCAGTCATCATTCCGGAAAGTGTCAATGATATTAGCTCAAGCGCTTTCGAAGGGTGTTCAAGTCTAATATCTTGCATTATTCCAAAAGGGATAACAGAAATTGGTTGGAGCGTTTTCGAGGGATGTGAAAACCTTTCTTCTGTTCACATACCTGGTTCTGTTAAGGTGATTGAAGAACGAGCTTTTGAGGGATGTCCAAGCCTGCGCATTCATGCCCCTTCAGGATCTTATGCAATCCAATATGCAAAGGAGAATCATATCCGATACATTGAGACTTAGGCTATTTGTATTAATTGTGTGGTTTTGTATGTTAGTAATCTGATAAATGTACAAGACAATCAACCGATGACAGGATTGGATCAGTAATGCATAAGGAGGAGTGTTAATGAAAATCAGGACCGATTTTGTGACCAATTCAAGCAGCTACAGCTCAGCTGAGATCATGATCGATAACCCGGTCTTGCTGGAAATCCTTGCCAGGTATCAGGATATGGGTCTGATTATTGAGGAATCAAACGCGATAAGCATTGGTTCTGGTGGTTTTAATTTACCCCCTCCAGAGATGGAGATAGAGATTCCAGACGAAAAGCGCGGATTTTCTACAATGCCTGCTTTTAATTACTATGTAGAGGAAGGCGCGTTCGGTTACTATCCTCCTAGCTCACTTGAGGATGTAATTGGCAGCATCATTGAAATATTGGATTATGAAAAAGGTTGCACACAAATGGACGAGGATCTCATTGAACAATTGAAAACGGAACTGGAGCAGAAGAGAGAGGATATCAACAAATCGTTTGAAAGGGTTTATTGGGAAAACTCCTGCACCTCAAACGAACATAGTTATGAAAATGTTGAAGGATATGCAGATGATGCCTATACCTTCCTTTATGATCGGAAAAATGGTGAAAGGTACATTCATATTGCCAGGAACGCGGATAACGGGGAAATTATCTTGGAGGAATAAGTAACTTCTTGAGGAGTGAACCATGAAGATCCGAACGGATTTTGTCGCCAATTCTAGTAGTGCCTGTTCGGCTGAGATCATGATTGATAATCCGGTTTTATTGGAAATACTAGCACGTTACAGAGACTTGGGCGCATTTGGCGAAGGCGAAACTGAAGAAGAAATCAAAATAGGTTCAGGGTCATTTCAAATCACGAGTTATACAGATTTTTCCCCCGGAGATATGCCGAAGGAAATGCGTGGATTCTCAGAGGTACCTGCTTTGTATTATTATGCTGAAAATGTCTATTCACTTAGAGACTCTACTCCAAAATCACTTGATCAATTGGTCTTGAGCGTTATCGAATTGTTTGAATACGAAGCCCAATATTGTGAATTTAATAAAAATATGTTAAA
>CAZLDP010000677.1:0-1672 GCA_964558145.1 uncultured Prolixibacteraceae bacterium
GAGTAATCCTCCCCCCGTGCTGTCAGAAAGGCAATCAGGGTGTTCTGTAGCGTAGTAATTTTTCTGATCTCCTCACAGGCGGTAATCCCGTCCATTTCGGGCATCATCAGGTCGAGCAAAATCAGATGTGGCTGAATTTTTTCCGCTAATTTCAATGCCTCTCTGCCGTTGGAGGCTGTATAAACCGTAAAACCCTCTTTTTCGAGATTGTAACTGATGAATTCCAGAATGTCGGGTTCATCATCCACAAGCAGGATCTTTGATTTTTCTTCGCTCATATTACAGATTTTTGGTATCCAAATTTAAGCCATTTGGCCGGATATTACATCATACTCGCGAAAATGGGGATTTACCGGCCCCTTATCTGGCTTTTTCAAGGGTAAAGGAAAACGTTGACCCTTCATCCGGTTTGCTTTTTACGTTGATCGTCTGGTTATGCGCTTCAATGATGTGCTTGACGATCGACAACCCCAGGCCGGTGCCCCCCTGTACCCTGCTTCTCGATTTGTCGGTTCGGTAAAACCGCTCAAATACCCTTGAAAGGTCTTTCTTTTCCATGCCAATGCCATTGTCGGTCACTTCAACCAGAACATGATCGTCCATATCGTAAAAGCCTACCTTCACAAACCCTTTTTTCTTCCCGTATTTAATTGCATTGTTAATCAGGTTGTTCAGGACTTCGTTCATTCTTTTTTTATCGGCATGCACATAAACAGGCCGGTCGGGGCGGATGGAAAATTCCAGGTTTATCTTTTGTTCTGCAGCTTTCATCTGTTCCATTTCAAAAACCTCTTCCACCAGGCTCACAATGTCGAATTTTTCCATCTTCAGCTTCAGCTCTCCCGATTCAAGTTTAGTGATCGATTCCAAATCCTCCACAATGGAGATCATCCGGTTGATGCTGTTTTCGGTGCGCTGAAGGTAGAGTTTGTTGATCTTGGGATCGTCGATGCCCCCTTCCAGGAGGGTAAGAATGTATCCCTGAATATTGAAAATGGGAGTTTTCAGTTCGTGGGAAACGTTACCCACAAACTCTTTCCGGTACTTTTCCAGGTCTTTCAGCCGTTCAATTTCCTGTTTCTGGATCCGGGCCCAGGACTCCACATCCGTCTGCACTTCCGAAAGGATGTTGCTGCTTTTCCCTTCTTTCCGTTCCGCACTTACCGATCCGGAAGGAAGATCGAGAATGGTTTTGTATACCGGCTTTATCTTGTCGTGGATGTATTTTTTCAGGGAAAACAGAAGAATTAAGTAAGAGATGGCCAGAAACAGTAACAGTTCGGAAAGGATCACCCCTATTCCGGAATTGATGTAATACCCGGCTAAAAACAAAAACCCGGAAAGGATGGTCATTACCAGAGAAAGAGAAAAGGCGAGCTGTTGTGAAGTATAGGTTTTCATTTTACCTGATTGTATGCAATGAATGGCAAAAATAGGGAAATATCTTTCATGCTGAAAATTAGTAAATTAATGATTTGTTAATGTTTATTTAATATCGGTAGTCAGAATCCAAATATTCATAATTCCTACTTTTGCAGATATTATAAACACTACTGAATGGAGAATTTTTACCTGTTGTTGACCATCATCCTTTTTGCCCTGGCAATTTCTGATCTGGTTGTGGGGGTCAGCAATGATGCTGTCAATTTTCTGCAATCAGCAGTAGGTGCTC
>CAZLDP010000678.1:0-1672 GCA_964558145.1 uncultured Prolixibacteraceae bacterium
GTCCGATAACTGGCGTCAATCATAGGGATGAGTTCTTTAATCGTGACATCAATGATTTCCTGCGGAGGAGGGGTTGAGGGGATGTGGACATGCATCCCGGGAATTGGCGCCTGACCCCAGTCCATCACGACAATCATCGGCGGTGCTTTTTTCTCAGCGATTAAGTTATCCATGATGAAATTTGCCCGCCCTTGTTCCACCCAACCGGTTTCATCTTCTCCGCCGCCGTGCCTAAGAATGAATACGGGGTACTTTTTTTCAGGCTTGGCTTCATATTCCGCCGGGATATACACATAAGCGCGCCGCCACATGTTGGTGATTTCTGAGTAATACCACTTCATCCGAACTTCCCCATGCGGTACGTCCTTGATATCATAGAAGTCCACGCCTGGTTCTGGGATTTCCACGCCGCAGGCCTGCATAACCTGGCTGCCGTAACTTTTGGAGGTAGTATCGTTTACACGCACGCCATCAACAACTAACCAGTAAGTGTGTAAACCTGGAACAGCAGGGGGCGTAGTTATGCTCCAAATTCCATTCTCATCCCGTGTAAGCTCATAAATCTCTTTTCCAAGCCCGTTGAAACCGTTGTTTTCTGGTTGTCCATTTACGGGTTCAATTTGCACGCTGTGAGCCAGCGGGGCTTTTAGTCTAAACGTGACGCTTCGGTCCTGGTTCACCACCGGAGGATACTTCTCAAAGCGCATGTGTGCTTGTTTGTTCATGTCAAATGTTTCTTGCATCGTTACACACTCCTCCACAATTCAATTGGTCTCGATTTCTTGCGACAGCTCAATTGTTTCCTCGTACCAATCGTCTGAATAGCGGATAAATCTATGGCGTAAACTTGGGTTGATTTTCGCGAACAACTGATTCATGGCTTTGGCATAGACTTTATTGTTGACTTCGACAATATCCAAGCTCAGAACCTGGCAGGCATAGGCGATAGCATTGATGTAATCTTTCCGTCTGAATTTTATTTGTTTCGGCTGCCTATCAACCACAGAAAAGTCTTCGTCTTTTGGATGAAAATATTGAATGTAAATGGCAAAGCCTTTTTCCACATCTGAGCCTAGTAGGTTTGAAGTGTTTATGTTTTGTTCGAACCACTTCAATCGTTTTTCTGCGACGGTTTCACTCATGATTTCGTATGCTTTTTCCATGCCGAAATGCCTGCCGATGGAGAGAACGAGGCGGTACATGTCAATCTCGTAATCGTGCATCACTGACCGTACGTCCGAAACGACGGATGCTGCGTTCGCATTAGCGCGCGTTTCGATATCCCTTAGAACTTCATCCCGGCCGCTTACCTTGCGGGTTTCCCATATTATGTTCGCCATTGTTTTCTCCGATTTTTCTGCATTGGTCTTAAGTGGAACAGCCTCCTGACTAGTGAATTATGTTGGAGAGGATTCATCAGGAGACTGTTCCTTGCAAAGGAGGGAATTCAGAAAAGGTCAGGCGAAAATATTGGTCACTCCGGCATCTTCAACACGTTTCCTAGCTTTTTCTTCATTGTCCGGGAAAATGCCGGTATCCTTGAGTCGGCGCAGGTAATGCCCAGCGTGCGCGCTGACAAATGTTGTGGGTCCGCCGTCGGAGTTCTGAAGGAATTCCTGAGTAAAGGCGATAATGTCACCAGTAGCGGTTGTGCGTGGAAGTTCTATAAGTA
>CAZLDP010000679.1:0-1660 GCA_964558145.1 uncultured Prolixibacteraceae bacterium
TCGTAATACTGATTCGTTCCGGGTTTATACACCCCACTTCTGAAAACGAAGGCCATTTTCAGAATTTTCTCCCCGGCAGGAACATTGTACCAGCTCCGGATATCGGGTGAAATCTGTAATTCGTAAGTATTCGGAGTGAGCCGGGTCAGTTTGTACCGGGCAGAATTATCCCCCCAGGCAGGGGCATATTTCCAATCGGAACCACTCGTACTTTTATCGGTGATGACACCGGTATGGGCATACACCTCCCCGGTATAATCCTTCAGTCCTGCTGTACCCTGGGATGCATCAAACACGATCCTGACCGGTTTACCATCTACCGGAAGTGCCGGTTCGGTGGTTACCTGGGCAAATCCTGGCAGTGAAAAAAACAGAAAAGCATATAACAACCTGGTTCTCATACTGAAGGAATTGATGGTTATAAAATTAAAAAGGGTTGCCTCATCGGGCAACCCTTAAAAAAACAGATTAAATTAATTCTTCACAATGGTTGCCTTGTTGGCTGCCAGGTCAAGGGTGATCGTATAATTCCCCGCACTGGCGATCGGGATATTGTCTCCTCCCTGAGTGAGAGCATTCAATGCTCCCCCCAGGTTGATTGCCCAATCGTCGTTTGCTCTGAATTTGATTTCACCGGCAGTGAGATCAAGCGTTGCTTTCATCACTTTTCCGGCTGCATCCCAGGTCATATTCTGGTCAGAGTTCCACTGGCCGGCTGTGGCACTTCCAATGATTCCCCAGCGGTTTGCGCTGTATTTGTACTCATTGGGCTTACTCAGGTCGAGTACGATGTAGTAATCGGCCTCCACCGCCACGGCAATGTTGTCGCCTCCTGCATTCAGGGTTTCGTTTTTGGCTGAGCTGCCGTAGTTGTAACTCCAGTCCTGGTTTGCCCTGAATTTGAAGTCGGCGGCTTTCAGATGAATACCCCCCCTCCAGGTTTGAAGCGCAGGATAATAGGTAAGTGGCGTTTCGCTGTTCCAGTCACCTGGGGTTGCACTTCCAATCACTCCCCATACCGTGGGGACCGCTGAAAATTCCAGAGTATTGGCATTGACATTGATCTTATAATAGCCTGCCGGTGAGTTAAAGTTGTCGCCGGTCGGGCTGAGCATTCCAGGCGAACCCTTGCCGTAGTTGGGGCCATCCCAGTTGGGTTGTGCAGCGATCTTCCACTGGTTGGAGGCGTTGGCCATGTAAACATATCCTTCCACGGCGGCGGGTGACGAAACGGTACTCAAAATTTTCGGGGAGCTGCCGGGCGACCAGTTCGACATTCCGCTTCCCGGATAAGAGGCTTCCACATAATCGCCGGGGAGATACCAGGTGATAATATCAGCCAGGGTGATGAATTTGATATCGTTGCCGTAAGCAGTTCCCGCGCTGTTGGTGGCATAGGCCCTGACATGGTATTCGGTAAAGGTGGAAAGAGCCGTCAGATTGGAGACAAAACTACCCAAACCAGCCCCTCCCTCGATTTTGTGGTCGTTGATTGTCGGATCCGGACTGGTTCCCCATACGATCCCCCTGGCAGTGACAGGTGCGCCGCCGTCATAGGTGACCTCACCCCCGGTATTGGCAGATACTTTCGTAATGGCAGTGACAGAAATGGTGGTAACCTTCGGAAGATCGACGAGGGTTTTGAAAGTAACCTCGGGTC
>CAZLDP010000680.1:0-1655 GCA_964558145.1 uncultured Prolixibacteraceae bacterium
TCCGCAGGCGGCTTTCACGGAGCAGTTTCTCCTGTTGTCCGGCTATCTGGGCAAGCAGGTGCGACCCCACAAGTCCGGTTCCCATTAAAAAAACATTGAGTTCAACATTTTCCGACAGGAAAAAGGCTTCGTGAACCACATTCAGGGTTTTGCGGAGATCGTCGTTTCGCACCACCCACGAAATGTTGAGTTCAGAGGCCCCCTGGGCAATGGCTACCACGTTGATCCCGTTTCGTCCGATGGTGCTGAAAAGTTTTCCGGCAACACCTGTGGCTTGTTTCATATTTTCCCCGACAATGGCAACAATAGAGAGGTCTCGTTCTACCAGGATCTTGTTGATCAGGTCGATAGCGATCTCCTTTTCAAACTCTTCCCTGATGGCCTCCTCTGCCTTCCGGGCCTGCCCCTCTTCGATGGCAAAGCTGATCGTATTCTCTGATGACGCCTGGCTGATAAAGATGATGTTGATATTTTGCCGGGCCAAGGCGGTAAAAAGCCGCATGGCTATTCCTGTAACACCCACCATTCCGATACCCTGGATGGTGAGAAGTGCTATGGCGGGAATCGATGAAATTCCCTTGATCGGCCGCTCTTTCCCGTTGACCGGAATGCGGGTAATCACCGTACCGGATGATTCGGGTTTCATGGTATTCCGGATATGAACGGGAATCGACTTCTTGTAAACCGGCAGGATGGTTGGGGGGTAGATCACCTTTGCCCCGAAATTGGAAAGCTCCATGGCTTCGGCATAGGTGAGCGCCGGGATGGTATAAGCCTTGCTGATTACCCTGGGATCGGCAGTCATGAACCCGTCGACATCAGTCCAGATTTCCAGCGATTCACCATCGAGGAGAGCGGCGAAAATAGCCGCCGTATAATCAGACCCACCCCGTCCCAACGTGGTATATTCTCCGGCCCTGTTCCGTGCAATGAATCCGGGAACCAGTATCTTACCCTTAAAATGCGCGGCTTGGTTGCGTAACTTTTCCCGGGTTTCCTGAAAATCAACGACCGCTTTTCCAAAATGGCTGTCGGTGACAATGATTTCTGAAGAATCATACCACGCAACGCCCAGATATCGGGCCACGATCACCGAAGAGATCCTTTCTCCCATCCCCAATACCCGGTCAAGGGTTTTTAAAGTGAGTTCTCCCACCAGTGCAAGGCCGGTAAGCACCTGTTCCATTTCATCTAAAATCTGCTGAACCTGGTGCAGCGCGGGATTATCACCTGGAAAAAGCTCTGCCATCAACGACAGATGACGGTTTTTGATTTCCCTGAAACCGCTCCGGTAAGCATTGTTTCCAATGGCTGCCGTCTGTGCGGTTTTTCCGATCAGGTCGGTAATTCCTCCTAATGCAGAGACCACAATCAACAGATCGCCCTCCCGGGCGTCCACAATGGCTTTAACCCTGCGAATCGTAGCGGCTGTACCGACCGATGTTCCTCCAAATTTTAAAACTTTCATAGCCTGGTCAATAAAAAAACCGGATGGGCCGAGGGCGTGCAGCATCCGGTTCAAGTATTTTCAAGTTCCGCAATGCTTAATCAGATGACGAAGTGGAAGTAACGGCTTCCATTATTTTGGTTTCCAATTCGACAGCCAACTCAGGATTGTCTTTGATCACCTTCTTCACCCCGTCGCGTCCCTGACC
>CAZLDP010000681.1:0-1647 GCA_964558145.1 uncultured Prolixibacteraceae bacterium
ACTTACATTTGACGGGTATCAAGGATGGATTGACCAGAAAATGGGAACCCCGCTGACCCAGCGAAAATTTGAGAAGATGGTAAAAGCCCCTTTTGCGGTGACTACCGACATTTTCAGCCTGATCCCGGTGAACAATGAACAGAACCTCATGCTGGTGGCGGGAAGTTCCCTACCCCTCTGGAGACCTTACCTTCGTCAGTTTTCCATTAATGAAGATAAAATCAGGATGACGGGGAATGTGAGTTACAGGAAAATCAAAGACATCAGGCAGTTTATGATTACCCAGGCGCTGAAATATTTTAATGCACCTTATCTGTGGGGAGGCCGTTCGCCTTTCGGTATCGACTGCAGCGGATTTACCCAGATCATATACAAGATGGCCGGGATTCCCCTTCCCCGCGATGCCTCTCAACAGGTCAGGATGGGAACTGCCCTGAGTTTTGTGGAAGAGACCCAGCCCGGCGACCTGGCTTTTTTCGACGACGAAGCGGGAAACATCGTCCATGTGGGAATCTTGTGGAAAAGAAATAAGATCATCCATGCTTCCGGAAAAGTGAGAATTGATAATGTGGATCAGTTTGGAATTTTTAACGTAGATACCCGGCGTTATACCCACAAAATGAGAGTGATGAAAAAAATCATACCCTGATGGAACGGACTGAATTGCTGATATTTTTACTGATCCTTGCTGCGGTGGTATTCATTATGATGCGGTACTGGGGAAAAAACCGGGACTAAGGCCTTCACTGTGCGCCGACAATGTCATTGATCCCCGTCTCCGTTTGGAACAGGTATAGCATGTGGTTAAGGTTGAGTAGAAGATAACTCTCCGACAAAGGATGGGTAACGTTCATAAAATTATTTCGTTTAAGAATAAATACGCAGAACTTGAGACTATTCATCGCATTCTGAAAGACTTTAAATTCTAATACCAACAGGTTTGGCATTCACTTACACCTATCCCCGCCCCGCACTGACCGTCGATGCCATTGTGGTTGCAGAAAACCGGAATAAGCGGGAGATCCTTTTAATCCGGAGGGGGAAAGCCCCTTTTGAGGGAGCCTGGGCGTTGCCGGGAGGTTTCGTCGACATGGATGAGACCCTGGAAGCAGCCTGTCTCAGGGAACTGGAGGAAGAGACCGGATTGAAGTTACCTGCCCTGGAACAGTTCCGGGTATTTGATGCGCCTGGGAGGGATCCGCGTCAACGTACCATCTCCGTGGTTTTTTATGCCTTTCTTCCTGAGGTCGTGGGAGTATGCGGAAACGATGATGCGGCGGAAGCTTGCTGGTTCCCGCTTTTTCACCTGCCGCCGCTGGCGTTTGACCACCGGGAAATTGTCGAAAGATTCCGGGCGGAAAAGATGGCCTTTAACCAGTGATTGGAAGGCGGATGTCAAAGGCAATACGTGCCGTTCAATGCCTTCGGCGTTCAAAGGTTCAACAATGGTTCAAAGGTTCAATGGCTACGCCGTTCAATGCCTACGGCTTCGCCTCAGCGTTCAAAAGTTCAATAAGATTGCAGAATTTCAGATCGCAGATTTCAGATTTGGGACAACGGAATACTTAATGTTAATTGCTCATTGTTCATTGCTAATTCAGCTTCGCTGCATTTTCTGTCGTCGCTCGGCATAGCTCAAGCAAGCTT
>CAZLDP010000682.1:0-1643 GCA_964558145.1 uncultured Prolixibacteraceae bacterium
CGAAGTACCTGAAGGATCAGACCTCTTCTCCTCGGTGTCGCTGGTCGATCCCCGTACCCGTGCCGTCGGCCACCTCTCGGCCAGCCGGATCACCTCTGGTTCGGGTGACCTCGTTTACCTCGAGATCTTTGCCGAAAAGGGCGCTCTCCGTTACTCCTCCCAAACTCCCGACTTTTTCGAATATTTCTCCGAAACCGAAGGGGTATGGATACGCCGACCCGTAGGCAGCAATTATCAGGGAATTACCTCGTTCCCCTCGGGACATGTACCGGCAGGATGGCTCCGTTCCATGGTTCATGCCCATTACCTCTTCTTAGGGGGAGACGACCCCGGCGCCTTTATTCCCACCCTCTCCCACGGACTCGAAGTTCAGCGGCTGGTCCGCGAAACTGCACAACATCTACAGAATTTCAGGCGCTCACCGGCTGATGGTTAAATACCTGCCAGCCTCCCCTTATCGGGTACACCTCCCCTGTTTGGCCTAAGCAGATACACCCAGGAGGCTGATTCCTTGCCATTATCTGAACTTTCCTCGGGAATCTGAAATATTTTTTGTTGACACCATTGGCGAGTAAGCAGAAGCTGCACTGAAGCTGTAAGACTTTTATTTATAAAGTTTTACAGCTATTCTTTTGCAAACCGTAAAATTGATTAGGCTTTGTTCCCAAATAGGTACCGGCCCCAATCAATACACATTTCCCAAAATCATCAAACCCGACAGGCTGCCAGCCTTCACCGGTAATGTCAATACCGGAAGTCACCGCAATTTCCCCAAGTTTAACCATTTAGGGGTGCTTTAAGACAAACATCCCGACTTTACCTACTTTCTCCCCGGCTTTATAAGCTGTGCTTGCCCCTCCGGTCAATGCGCCAATCCCTCCGGATACAGCAACATCAAAAAAGTCCACTTTATTTACCCATGCGTCTTTGCCTTTGTATCCCTGTGCATAGTTCATGGCGACCTGTATGCCATAGTCAATGGCTGCATTTGCAACAAAATAAGCGGCGATTACCAAAAAGGCTAATTCCCCATCCGGGTCAGTGTATTTGAGCGGGTTATTGAGGCAATAACTGTACCTGTTCAGATTCTGGCTATAGTCAGGCATTTGCACATACGGGTCCACATTCAGGAAGCGGGCTATCAGTGGATCGTAAAGCCGGCCATTCATATTGTACAGGTTAAAGTACTTAAGGTACTCATGCCCGGTAAATCCGCAGTCTGGCAATATGTCGGTCTGAGAAGCCACAGAATAGCCCCAGTTGGAGAAATTACGCCTTCGCCCCCAGGCATCGTAGGAGTATTCATTCAGCACATTTCCAGAAGCGTCGGTAACATGGGTGATACTCCCCAGATGGTCACGCAACAGGTAATAATAAGTGGTTATACCACTTTGGGTAATGGCTAACACGGGAGCCGTATATGCGTTACCCCCAATCCAAGTAAACTCTTTGGTTACCGAACCTTCCGTTTGTTTCAGGTAACTGCTGCTCACATACCAACGGGTAAGGATCGTTGACCCTCCCTGGGTAACCATCATTTTAGCGCGCTGGTTATCGCTGTTGTAAGTCAAGGTCGCAGCATAAGCTCCTTCGCTAAGTGAGTTTACTTTTTCAAAAGAAGTATAGGTGGCAGACTGGCTAAT
>CAZLDP010000683.1:0-1642 GCA_964558145.1 uncultured Prolixibacteraceae bacterium
TTGAACGGCGAAGCCTTGGAACGGCGCAGCCTTTGAACCCTTCCTGACTTCTGACATCTAATGGGGTAGGCCGGGATAGAGCAGGAACTTCATAGGATGGCTATTCCTGGGTGACCTTCACCCTTTTTCCGTGGTAGGCGGTTCTGATCTTCTGGGTGAACCAAAGCGACAAAAGGGAAAACAGGGTACCTACAAGGAAAGGGAGCCGCCAGTTGACCATCCACAACATTCCCCCGAAGACCGGAATGACGACCGCCGAGATGTGGTTGATGGTGAATCCCACGGCAGTGGCCGATCCCAGGTCGGCCCTGTCGGCGGTCTTCTGCAAGTAAGTGTTCAGTCCGATGGAGAAGTTGAAGAAGATGCTGTCGAGGATATAGAGGGCAACCGCCACGACCACGTTTTCGATAAAAGCATACCCCAGGAAGAGAACGATCAGGCTGGCACTCTCCAGGGTGAGCACCACCCTTTCACCATATTTGTTGAGGGCCCGTGAAATCTGGGGATTCAGCAGCCAGGTAAGCGTGTAGTTAACCACAAAAATAGCAGTGACCACCTGCAGGCTGAGTTTGTAATGCTCCACCAGCAGGAAGATGGCGAACACGGTGAAGATTTGCCGGCGGGTGCCACTGAGAAAGTTGAGTACGTAAAAAAGCCAGTATTTCTTTTTCAGCTCCAGCTTTTTCGACTGGCGGGGCATATCTTTTCCGGCTGGGTTGGAAAAAAGCATCGTAATCCCTGCTGCAGCGATAAAGATCCCCAGGAGGAGGAAGTTGTATCGGTACTCCAGAAAATGGGAAAGACCCCAGATGAGCATGCCCACTCCGATATTGGCCAAGGCTCCGTAGCCCCGCAGGCGGGCAAAGACCACGGGCGACTCCCGGGTGTCGAAATATTGTACGGTCAGCGATTTGTTGGTCGTTTCGAAGAAATGAAATCCCACCGAAATAAAGAAGGTGGTTATCAGCAGTCCGGGATAGGTAGGAAAGAAGCCGGTGATGGCCGAACTGACTCCCAGCAGCACCACCGACCAGGCAGAGAGGCGATGCTCCTTCATCAGGAACAGCACGTAAATAGCAGCGAAGGAGAGGAACCCTGGAATTTCCCTGACTGCCTGGGCCACCCCGATCTGAAATCCGTTGACCCCCACCACCTCTTTGGCGTAGTTGGTGAAGAGGGCTGTCCAACCCTGCAGCCCGGCACTGGCGCAGATCACCAAAACCATCAGGTAGCGATACATCGGGTTATGTTTCAACTGCTCCATGCTGTCAAATAAGGGAGCCAAAAGTACGATTAATCTCCAAACATTTTAACCGCACCGATTTTCTTATCTTCGGCTCCTCAACAGAAATACGAACTTATCATGCAGCAGCAAGGGGAAAATGGGCACCGTCCCGGCCTTTTTCACGGCCATGCCGGCGGCATTCCAGGCCTGCCAGGGGTGGGTGTCGGTGGGTTATATCGAAGGGCTAATCCCTGAAATGAACTACTTCCTCCAGACTTTTCCGGGGAGTGGCGGCCGTCACTCCATCCACACTCTTGTCAACCTGCCCGATCCTGAGCACCGCCACAGCCTTATACCCTTCGGGGATCCCGAAGAACTCCCTGCGGGCGTTGAGCTTGCCTGCCGGACTGCTATAGA
>CAZLDP010000684.1:0-1640 GCA_964558145.1 uncultured Prolixibacteraceae bacterium
AATATTCACCCGCCTTGATCCTAAACAAGTGGCTGTTCAGGAAATCGTGCCTGCGCTCCCTTAACCCAGAACGAATAGGGAAGTGATCCACACCCCGGCGAAAATCGACAGGCTCATGATCAGGGTCGACGTGGAATAGACCCTTAGGGCAGCAGATGAGTCGATTCCCGAGAAATTGGTCACCACCCAGAAATAGGAATCGTTGGCGTGGGAAATCATCATGGAGCCGGCACCCATCGACAGAAGGGTCAGCACTTTTCCCCATTCCGAATCGAGACCCAATAACGTCATCATGGGGACCACAAAAGAGGCAGTAGTGATGATGGAGACAGTAGACGATCCCTGGGCCGTTTTCATCATCGCCGCAATCAGAAAGGGAACTACGATCCCGAGATGGGTCCCGGCCAGAAACTGACCGGCAGCCTCTCCGATACCTGTCGATTTGATCACCATTCCAAACATCCCTCCCGCAGCAGTGACAATCAGAATGGGTCCCGCCTTGTCAATCGCCTCCGAAAAAATCAGATCCAGTTTGGCAGATTTCTTTCCCTTGACCAGCAACAAAGCCAGGATAACCCCAATCGACAATGCAAATATGGGTTCTCCCGGGAAATAGAGGATACACGAAAGTAATCCCAGACCTCCAGGATCAAACAGGTTCACCAACGATTTCAGGGTGATGAGCAAAAGAGGCACAACCACGGGTAGAAGCGCCAGAAACGGAGAAGGAAGCTGACCCGACTGAGGATCGCTCACTTTTTCAGGAGCGACTGCCGGAGCATAATTACCCAGCCTGCTCATTTGCTTACTCCAGAAATAAGCTGCCACAACGCCCGGGACAGCAAAGAGCATCCCCAACACAATCAGGTGCCCCAGATTCACCCCGATGATCCCCGCAGCAGCCAGGGCTCCCGGGTGAGTTGGAATCAGACAGTGCACCGAATAAAGCGAAGTCGCCAGGACAGTGGCCATAAAGGGCATTGCAAGTTTTGACCGGGCGCTGAACGATGTGGCGAGTCCGCTGAGAATGATATACCCTGAATCGCAAAAAATGGGCATTCCGCAAACATATCCGGTAATGGCAAGAGCCGGCCCGCTGCGCTTCTCGCCGGTAAGGTTGAGAATAAATTCCGCTATGCTCGCCATCCCTCCGGTTTTGTCCAGCGTAATGCCAATGATTGAACCTAAAATGATGAGAAACCCAATCGATGCCATCGTATTGCCAAAACCGCTCTTAAGGGTATCGACAACGGTTTCTGCAGGAAGTACGCTAAATGCCAGAAAAACTGATACGAGAAATAAAGCTATAAAAGCTTTGATTTTAAGGAACGATGTCAGCCAGATCACAGCGACAATACTGACAATCACAAAAAGCGAAATTAAATACATTGGCATGACATGACCTATAAAACCCAACCCGATCGTAAAAGTCATCTATTCTTTATCCGGATAGCAGTATGCTTACACCCTAAGCCAGAACCTGAAATAAGAGATAGGCCACGATCAGGGTGAAGATGATGTTAAAGGTTTGACCGATCAGAAAGGCATACAACGGGCGTTTGCTTTCCATGGCTTTCAAATCAGCGAAACGGGTTTCCAGGCCGATGCTGATAAAGGCCAGGTTAAACCAGAAGTTGGCA
>CAZLDP010000685.1:0-1638 GCA_964558145.1 uncultured Prolixibacteraceae bacterium
ATAATTATAGCCGGCAAGTACCTTTACATAATGATCGTTGTTAAAGGTATCTTCAAATTCACCATAAATATTGGTTGACAGATACTGGGTTTTCGCCCAGTCATTCTTAAGATCATTAGTAGCAGTTCCTACATGCAATAAGACACCCGGCTTGCTGCTATACGGAACAGGAACTCTCTTTGTGACATTTTCAACATCGTCTTTCCTTAATGTAAAATCCCCCTTGACCCGGAATTTATTATCAAAAAAACTGGCTGTAAATCCGGTTGTATTTTTGAAAACACCCTTCTTCATGGTTATACCATTCTTTCCGTACCAGAAATCGCCGACACTGTAAACAGCTCCCGTTGTCAGGGTTCCGTCAGGATTAAACATAGGTGAATGCGGATGAGTGTCAACAGCAATAATGTTCCAGATATCAACTGCTCCTTCTCCCACTGAGAAAGGATTATAGTACTTCATAGTTGAATAATCGGAATTGTTCTCAAGCATTAACCAGGGCAATACCTGGATGGAACCCTTTGCCCGAAGATTCATCATTGAATAATCATCTGAACTATATCTGAAGATACCAGGCTGGTCCATTAGTCTTCCCGAAACAAGGAATGCTGCCTTGTCACTGCTTCCCGATACGGTAAGATTATGGTCGCTGGCAGTTGTGAAATCCTTGTAAAGAATATCATACCAGTCAGTGCTCCCGTAATATACGTATTCACCCGTTACCGGATCTATTTCAACTTCATTATAGGGTTGCCCCGATTCAACTCTTCTTTTGAATTCATCAAGATAAGCCTGGGAAAATTTCGTTTCCTTATTAACGTTCTGCGGGAATGAACCATCACCGTTCACAAATGCCTCAGAAAACATTTTGAGAAAAGTATAACCATCGGTAACAAAATCAGGTACCGTGGGTTTTTTAATTGAGTAATTGCTTGAGTACGTGATATGTGTTCTTCCCTTTTCCGGATTCTTGGTGGTTATCAGAACCACTCCGAAAGCTCCTCTTGCTCCGTAAATAGCAGCAGAGGCAGCATCTTTAAGAATGGAAACACTCGCGATATCATTGGGATTAAGCAGACTCGGATCGCCCTCAACTCCATCAATAAGAACCAGAGCACTACCACCCTGTCCGATTGAAGTCGTTCCTCGTATATTAAAACTAGGGGCTTGTATGGGTTTACCATCCATCAGATTAATATTAAGGTTTGGCAATACACCTTTAAGTCCCTGGGTGAGATTGGGAACAGATCTGTTTTCAAGAGTTTCATCGGTCACCTGGTCAACAGCAGCCGTAAGATTCACTTTTTTCTGTGTCCCGTAACCAACAACTACTACCTCTTCAAGACCAAGTACGCTTTCTTGCAGACTGACATTTATGGTTGTCTGACTGCCTACTTCTATTTCTGAAGAGTTATATCCAAGAAAGGATATTACAAGAATAGAGCCCGGCCCGGTTTCTATAGAAAATCTACCTCCGGCATCAGTAAGAACTCCCACATTTGTTCCTTTAACCTGAACCGTCGCCCCCGGGAGTGGGTTTCCCTGGGAATCCGTTACGGTTCCAGTAACTGTTACCCGCTGTGCATACAATACGGTCGATGCCAGGAATAACAGCATGAGCAGAATTTTTTTCATAAG
>CAZLDP010000686.1:0-1638 GCA_964558145.1 uncultured Prolixibacteraceae bacterium
GACAACCGTATTGGGTTGCGTCAATTGTCCCGCGATGGTGTTGGCCTCGGCGATGAAATATGCCGAAGCAAAACCCTATTTTGAAAAAGCTGAAAAGCTGAAACCTGAAGAACCCATTATTAAAAACAACCTGGGTACGATTGCTTTTTTTGAGAACGACATCCGTAAAGCAGAAGAGTATTTTGGTGCGGCATCCGGTTCAGGGAATGAAGTGAATTACAACCTCGGACTGGTGAATATCCGGAGAGGGGATTATAATCGTGCCAACCAGTATTTTCGAAGCTATGCCGATCCGAATACCGCGCTGGTAAAGATTCTGTCGGGCAATTACAACGGCGCATTGAGCGACCTGGAAGATTTTGAAAAACCGGACTGTTACCTGAAAGAATACCTGAAAGCCATTGTTGCTGTCAGAACCGGAAAAGAAGAGCTTTTCATGGAAAGCCTAAAAAAAGCAGTTGTCCTTAATCCGGGGATGAAAGCCAAAGCAGCCACTGAAATGGAATTTGCCAAATATTTTGAGAATCCCAAGTTCAGGGAAATCGTCAAATAATTCTCCGATCCATGACTACAATTGATCAATATATTGAAGAACACGCTCCACGGTTTCTGGATGAGCTTTTCCAACTGATCCGGATTCCCTCGGTCAGTTCCCTTCCGGAGCATCAATCCGACATGGTCCGTGCCGCGGAATACTGGAAACAGTTGCTGTTGGACGCGGGGGCCGATTATGCAGAAGTTTTTAAAACTGAAGGCCACCCTGTGACTTATGGTGAAAAAATCATCGATCGTGCGTTGCCGACCGTGCTGATCTATGCCCACATGGATGTAATGCCTGTCGATCCGGTCGAAAAATGGGTGTCCCCCCCTTTTGAACCCGAAATCCGTGACGGGAAGATCTATGCGCGCGGTGCCGACGATGACAAAGGGCAGAGCATGATGCATGCCAAGGCTTTTGAATTCATGGTAAAAACTGGCACGCTGCCCTGCAATGTCAAATTCATAATCGAAGGCGAAGAGGAGACCGGCTCTCCCAACTTAGGCAAGTTCTGCATGGACCACCGGGAGATGTTAGCCTCTGACATCATCCTGGTCAGCGACACCTCCATGATCGGGCCGAAGATCCCCAGCATCACCACTGGATTACGCGGTCTGGCTTACTGGCAGGTGGAAGTCACGGGACCTTCGCACGACCTCCATTCGGGATTGTTCGGAGGCACGGTTGCCAATCCCGTCAACGTACTGTGTGAGCTGATTGCCGGTCTGATCGACGGGAAAGGAAGGATTACCATACCCGGATTTTACGGCGACGTATTGGAAGTCTCCACCGGGGAGCGGCAAATGTTAGCTCGGGCGCCTTTCGATCCGGATGCTTTCATGGCGGGGATCGGCGTAAAGGAACTCCAGGGAGAGGAAGGCTTTTCTCCCAAGGAACGCACCGGCATCCGCCCGTCGCTTGACGTATGCGGTATCTGGGGAGGTTATACCGGCGAAGGAGCCAAAACGATACTCCCCTCAAAGGCCTATGCCAAAATCTCCACCCGGCTGGTTCCCAACCAGGACCATACGCGTATTGAGGTTCTCTTCAAGGAATACTTAGAATCGGTTGCCCCTGCATCGGTAAAAGTGGAAGTAAGC
>CAZLDP010000687.1:0-1636 GCA_964558145.1 uncultured Prolixibacteraceae bacterium
ATTGAACCCATTGTCGACCCGCTGACGACATGTAGCGCAAAAAATAATTAATTTAAGCTCGAAATAAAACCCAATTGAAATATGAACAGAAAAGATTTTCTCAGGTCGGCTGCGCTGATAGCAGGCGCCACGGCAGTGGCCGCACCTTTTGTTCCGGCTTCGGCAGCCCAGGTTAAGCCGGCCGCAAAAGTAACGCTGAAAAAGAGCCTGAGCTTCGGAATGATTCAAGAGAATTTGTCGCTCACCGATAAATTCAGGTTGGTAAAGGACCTGGGTTTCGACGGGGTGGAACTTAACAGCCCGGTCGACATGGACAAAAACGAAATCCTCGAAGCAAAAGTAAAGTCGGGGATTGAGCTTCCGAGTGTGGTGAACAAAGACCACTGGTCGAAACCGCTTACCGATCCCGATCCGGAGGTAAGGCAGCA
Source organism: uncultured Prolixibacteraceae bacterium (assembly GCA_964558145.1). Taxonomy (GTDB): domain Bacteria; phylum Bacteroidota; class Bacteroidia; order Bacteroidales; family Prolixibacteraceae; genus UBA1413. The sequence continues at coordinate 429 of CAZLDP010000687.1, forward strand.
ATGCATCAGGTCAGTTGCCCGGTCGTTGCAGGAGGTAAAGGATTTTGGCGGTGATACCGTTTTGGTGGTTCCGGGTGTGGTCAATGACAAAGTGAGTTATGAACAGGCCTACAATACGGCGCTTCAGTCGGTTCGGGAGCTCATCCCTTACGCTGAAGAAACCGGCATGCAGATCGCCCTGGAGAATGTGTGGAATAATTTTTTACTGAGTCCTGTGGAGGCCAGGCGGTTTATCGACGAGATCAACCACCCTCTGGTAGGCTGGTATTTCGACGTAGGCAACATTCTCCGGTATGGTTGGCCTGAGCAATGGATCAGAACGCTTCACTCCCGCATCATGAAGCTGCATATCAAGGAGTTCAGCAGGGAATTGATGAATACAAAAGGTTTGCGTGAAGGTTTCAATGTGAACCTGTTGGAGGGAGACAACAACTGGCCGGTGGTGATGAAGGCGGTGAGCGACATCAACCACAAAGGAGGCTGGCTTACCGCTGAAGTTAGTGGCGGCGACCGGACCCGGCTGAAAGATGTTTCGGAACGCATGGACAGGATCATCGCCATGCTTTAAGGCGGGACGACAGAGCATCCGGCTTGCCCGGTTGGTCGACAAACTGATCAGAACCCATGTCGCCGATGAGCCTGTATTGTCTCCTGTCCGGAGCCTTATGACAAGGGGGCCGTGGCTGCTGACCAGGCGGTGAAGTTTTATGGAAGTTATTACTTTTTTACCATGTTTCCTGTGGTTTGCCGTTATACAAATCCTGATTAAAACCTTATCTGTGAACTTATGGAAAATCTGAAATCGGAACGTTTGGGATCGCTTGATGTCCTGCGGGGATTTGACCTTTTTTGCCTTGTTTTTTTTCAGCCGGTTTTCCGGACGTTGGGTAGGGCCGTCGATACGCCATGGATGAATGCGATGATGAAGCCTTTCGAGCATGTGGCCTGGGAAGGATTTGCTTTTTGGGACATCATTATGCCCCTGTTTATGTTCATGGCAGGTGCCTCCATGCCCTTTGCCTTTGCCAAATCCCTTCACAACGGCAGCCGAGCCCGGTTGTATCAAAGAATATTGAAACGGGTGTTGCTGCTCTGGATTTTCGGGATGATGTGCCAGGGAAACCTTCTGGCCCTCGACCCGCAAAGAATTTTTCTTTATTCGAATACCCTTCAGGCCATTGCCATGGGGTACCTGATTTCCGCCATCC
>CAZLDP010000688.1:0-1628 GCA_964558145.1 uncultured Prolixibacteraceae bacterium
GTACTGTAATGATAACTTCTCTGTGAGGAGTCAAAGCTGACCAACGCGACGACAATCCGCCCCGGGTGCGGCATTTCGAAACATTGGAAGGATTCAAAGCTATGTTTGACCGCGACCCATTTGATTTTACGCAGGGAATTTGCCCACAGGTAACGGAAAGATACCGGTTTTACAACGACGTGCTTTCCGACTTTCCCAACCTGCAAAGGTGTATTAAAATTGTTTTGCCTGACCTCCAGGGGCCTTTGGATTCTCTGGAACTACTAAGAGGCAGCGAAATTTATACCGACTTTTTTCTCAATCCCGAAATGATCGAAAACGGGCTAAAACTAATGGGTGAAGCACAGGTTGGTTATGCAAAACATCTTTTTTCCTTGATTACAGCAGGCACAGAAAATTATTCATTTCAACATGCCGTTCCCATAAAAGGAAATATTCTTATACGAAACGATTCTGCCATAATGATTTCTTCTGATATATATGCAGAACAGGTAGCTCACCACGATGAATTTGTGTTGAAGGAAATGGGTGGCGGGGGAGTCCATTCATGCGGAAAAATAGATTTTAATATTCCTGAAATTTTCAAAAACCGGTTCATTCGCTGTTTTGATTTCGGGCAATCCTATCTCAACGATATTAATTCCATATATCCAAAGGCACGTGATAAAAAAGTACCTTTACTACGGATTCGACCGCAAAAGGAAGAATTGTTATCCGGGAAAATTTATAAAAAGTTTTCCACTGGAATTTCACTGGTATATGAAGCTATCTCGTTTGAAGAAGCAAAATTTATATCAAAACAATACTTTGATAAGAAATATACTCAATAGTACTTTGTAACACTTAATAGTTCAATTAAGGATTGAGGAACTTCAGCTTTGTACGGGCATCTGTACCTCAAAATAGATGCAGCCATTCATACAAAAGCTCTCTTTTTTGCATTTGTATCTTCATGATATTGAAGCTGCCCTCTTTGGCAAACCTTCATTTAAAATACTTGCCTTCAACGTAATTCGGGATCAGACATTATTCTTCACGCCGTTACAACTCCCTGAACTCTTCCAACCCGATCTCCCCTGTCAATTTGACTTTGGAAGTATAACTTGCTTTGATAAAGTCATCACTTCATCGAGAATGACTTTTTCCAGTCCCGGTTTCCATTTGGAAGGAAGGTCGAATTCAAAATGGGAAGATTCGATCTCTTCCCCCCATTTTGTTGCTAATTCCGCGTCGGAGGGGATATAACCGGTAACATCGTTTGAATAACCCATCACGAAAATATCTTCTCCCAGTAGTTCCTTTAAGCGGCGGGCATAACTGATCATCAGTTCTCCCCCCAAAGCCACAAGGGTCTGATCCCCTAACTGCCATACCTGTACCGGGTAGGGATAGGCGGACGGGAGTTTCTCTCCCCTTCTTAATTTCTCCAACATGCTGTCTGCCCATCGCTTGAAGTAATCAATCGTGTACTCCTCTTTTAATTTCATTAATTCGGTTTCCCCCGGAGGGGTTTCCATTTCCAGGGAAATTTCGGAATATGCCGTTTCAAGCCGTGGCTGCAACTCCCGCATCGGTTCGCCGATGACCCGTTCCACGGCTGCGGCCAGTTCTTTACCGTATTGTTTGGC
>CAZLDP010000689.1:0-1618 GCA_964558145.1 uncultured Prolixibacteraceae bacterium
GTGTTCCAATTGTACGGGCTTACCGAGGAGGAAATTGGCCATGTGCTGGCCTCGCTTCCGGGTGTAACAGAGCCTGGAAAACAGACCATTTGGCAGAAATGGGATGAATTAAAACAGGTTGCTATTAAAATATAAATAATTGTTAGCCAAAGAATAATAAAATGACTGAAAAAGAACTGAAACAATATTTGCAAATGCACTACCCCAAAGAAACGACGTCGTGTGAATGGAAGGGGTTTAAAAACTTGAAACACTTTGTAAAAGGCCATGAGGGAGAAGATATTATTTCGTATGTTTCGGCCATTGCCAACATGGTGGGCGGTCAATTAGTCATAGGTATTGAAGATAATACGTTGAACATTACCGGGATTGAAGATTTTTATAATTATACTCCCGAAAATATTGTTCTCAAAATATTGGAACAAACTCCAAATCTCAGTTCCGAATATTTCTATGTTGAACCATTTACAACCACCGATACAGACAAAACAATCTGGGTATTTCATATTCCCAAACACCTGCCCCGAAAGCCGGTCTTAGCTCATAACAAACCCTGGCAGCGGATTGAAAATAGCCTTGTCAGAATGCGTCCGGAACGGGAACATGCAATTTTAAACGAACCACTAGTAGAAATTGATGATTGGAGTGCTGAAATTTGTCATGGGGCCACAATTATGGATTTATCGGATGAGGCCATTGCAAAAGCCCGGGAGAATTACAAAAATAAATTTCCGGAACAGACTACCGATGTTGATGAATGGGATAACAAGACTTTTCTGAATAAAGCCAAAATCACAAAACGGAGTAAAATCACCAATGCAGCCATTGTTTTGTTGGGAAGACCGGAATCGGAACATTTTATTAATCCGGCAATTGCTAAAATCAGGTGGATTTTAAAGGATAAAGACAATATTGAAAAAGATTATGTGGTTCTTTCGTGCCCATTTCTTTTAAATACAGAAGAAATATACAGGAAAATCAGAAAGGTTAAATACAGATACATGCGCGATGGTTCACTTTTTCCGGAAGAAATAGACCAATATGAACCTTATGTAATCCGCGAAGCAATAAACAACTGTATTGCTCATCAGGACTACCGGTTGGGAGGTCATATTAATGTAGTTGAAAACGAAGATGGATATTTAACTTTCAGTAATCTGGGCAATTTCATTCCCGGCACAGTTGAGCGCGTAATCAGTGAAGATGCCCCCGAAGAACATTACAGAAATCCGTTTTTAGCCACCGCCATGCTTAACCTGAAAATGGTTGACACCATAGGCAGCGGGATAAAACGAATGTTTAACTACCAGCGGCAAAGGTTTTTCCCAATGCCCGACTACCAGCTTACCGAGAATAAAGTAGTTGTTAAAGTAACCGGCAAAGTACTGGACTTGGAATACGCCAGGGTTCTTGCCCAGATTCCTTCTCTTTCGCTCGAAGAAATTATGATGCTGGACAAAGTACAGAAAAAGATGGAATTAAATGAAGCTGAGATTAAAAGGTTCCGTGACAATATACTGATTGAAGGTAGAAAACCGAATTTCGTTATTACATTTTCTATTTTAATGGTATCAGGACAAAAGGCGTTTTACATTAAATACAGAGCTTTTGATATAGA
>CAZLDP010000690.1:0-1617 GCA_964558145.1 uncultured Prolixibacteraceae bacterium
GTAAGAATCTCATTGCCCAGATTTTAATAATCAATTCGGATCAGGTCTTCGATCACTTTCCCGTTGTGGTCAAACCGGGCCAACGTATACACATCGTTGTTGTTGCCCACGGCGATTGAATTGACATAGGTTGGGTAAGTGCCGTCATCGTAAAATATCGGTCCCAAATCCTTGTATTTCTTTTCCGGGATGTTAAAGGTGACCAAATGAAGGTATTCAAGACCTTTAGCTGCACCCATGTTGATTTTGTCGAGGCCAGCCACTCTTTTCCCGTCCTTGTATATGGGGGCTCCGGTCAGGTAATAAATGGTTCCGTTCTTGATGCTGAATCCAAGGTAACCGTAACTGAACTGGTCATTCATCCCGCATTTTCTGGATGGCTCCGAAGTGATCCGTTCCACGATTTCCACTCTCTTCTCAGCAGGATCGAAAGTAAAGAGGTAGCCCGAATTCCCGTGAACACCATACGCTTTGTTCTCCGGTTCGTACCAGTAGATTTTTCTCCAGTTGTACCCCATGCTTCCGGCATCTTTGGGATCAAACCTGCCGAAATAATCGATACGCAAATCGACTCCTTCCACCTTTTTCAAAACCGGATCTGAAGGATTGTAGGAATAGATGTCCCCTTCGGCAACCGAGTAGTATACATTTCCATCGCGGGGATCCACAAACATCGACCGGCATAAAACCCGGTAATCCTTACCAATCACGCCGGCTTCGCCCTGTTCGCTGACCAGTCCGGGAGTACGCAATTCTTTGGTATTGAGGTCATAATGTATAAAATAGCCTTTGGGCCAGGTAATGCCATAGAGGTGTCCTCTTTCCTTATCCATGGTCATGGTAAGAATACCTTCTCCCTCGGGGGCGAGCGCCAAACTAACGATCTCTTTCGTATTCATGTCGTAGTAGAGGAAATGACCTCCCGGATAGAGTTTGTACCCTTCAGGAGCATTTTGGGGAAGACACTCAGCCCCGTTAATCATTTCATAGAAGCCGACATGGGTGGAGAAATAGAGCTTCCCGTCAAGTTCATAAAATTCGGTATGGCTTTTCCCCTGGGCAATGAAGTTTTGCTGTTTTTCCCCGAGAGCTTCCGAAAGATCGGCAATGAACTCCACCTTATCGATTGCAGGGTCATAGACATACATCATCCCACCCACATCGTGCCGTGTGGAGGATAACACATAATAAATCTTGCCGTCACTGGCTTCGGAAATGGCATTGTAGGTGTCGTGGGCATCATCAAAACCCGAGAAATACCTTTTGGCAATCATCGAGTCGGAGCGCTCCTCCGCCATGTCACTTTTCACTCCGGCCTGTTGGGCAGGCTGATTACACTGTACCAGCATGAAAGCGGCTGTCGCAAATAAAGCAAATCGCAATAAGTTTTTTTTCATCTTCATATAATTTTGATTTTAAATGACTTATTAAATATTTTCAAAACTCCATTTCGTTCAGGCTACACTTATTCGGCAAACTTCAACCCGTTCAGCTTGTTCCAGTCGCCGCGTGTAAAATCAGGGATCTTCACGGGAGTTCCCCCGTGCTGGACTGAGATTTTCGAGAGTTCGACCAGGCACGACCACTCCGCCGCGTCGTACACGTCCTGGTCAAGGG
>CAZLDP010000691.1:0-1590 GCA_964558145.1 uncultured Prolixibacteraceae bacterium
GTACATCACTGATGAAACTGGCTGACACCTATTCCCTGTCCCGGTTGGAGGAAGCCTGTCACCGGGCCTTAAGCTACACGCCTAGTCCCAGTTTTAAAACCATTCAGACAATTCTAAAGACCGGACAGGATAAAATGTCGGTAAAAGAGAGTCGTCCAGTGACCAGGTCCAATACTGAGACCCACGGATTTGTCCGGGGTGCCGACTACTATGGAGGTAAAGAACATGATTAATGCCACGACCGTCAACAAGCTCATTGAGATGCGTCTTGCCACCATGGCTGAGGCCTTCAGGCGTCAGCTCTCTGATGAAAAGTACAAGGAACTGTCTTTTGAAGAACGGGTAGGTATCATGGTAGATCAGGAATGGGCCAAACGAAGAAGCAACAAACTGCTGCGCCTCATTAAAAAAGCGGAGTTCCGATACCCTCAGGCCAGCATTGAAGATATTGAGTACCATGCAGATCGAAAACTGGATAAAGCTCAGATTATTCGTTTATCCAGCTGCACTTACATCGAGGAAAAACGAAACTTGATTATCATGGGAGCTTCAGGCAATGGCAAATCCTACATGGCTTGTGCCTTCGGAATGGCAGCTTGCCGTAACTATTATACCACCCGATATATCCGGCTGCCGGATTTATTGGATGAATTGGCAGTGGCCCGTGGTGAAGGTATTTACAAGAAGGTGATGAAACAATACAAGAAAATCAGTCTCCTCATTCTGGATGAATGGCTGCTGACCCCTTTAAAAGAAACACAGGCATTGGATTTATTGGAAATCGTTGAAGCACGGCACCAGAATGCATCGACCATCTTCTGTACGCAGTTTGCACCAGGCGGTTGGCATGAGAAGATTGGAGAAGTCACTCTGGCAGACGCCATTCTTGACCGCATTGTCCACGATTCTCACACGATTTTAATCGATGGCCGGGTGTCCATGCGGGAACGGCACGGAATCAACGGTAGTTAAAGAATCAAAACTGGTTTTTAAGGGCACGAACTTGCTCTTTGGAGACATCAGCTGTACCAACTGCGGAGCGATATTCCTCCCGAACTCAAGAAAGCGAAATGCGGGGTACAACCCCCAAAAGCGGGGACTCTATACGATCCGGGCATCTTGTACGGCAAAGTAAAATACGCTTTGTCGTTGCCCTCCCGCATTTGGCAGATGTGGGCTTGTTTATAAAGGGTACAACACATGAAATTTTCAAAGAACAAAATATTAACAAAAGTGGTTCTAATGGTTGCACAAGGTGGCTCTATTTCATGCACAATGTGGCTCTAAAACATCACACTGCTGGCTTTTTTGGATCGCAGTAAACACTATCCGGGCCGCTTCCCATAAGTACAATAATCAAATCCGCTTTTTCCGGAGAATCACTAGATATTATCCCCACTCCAGCATAACGAAAAAATACTGCCAGCAGAGCCAGTAATATTATGCATATGAATAAAGCCTTTTGCTTTTTTGCCTTCACAAACAACGCTCCCGCCTGTAATAAGTCCGGGATCTGGCCCCGGACTCATTGCTATGACTCTTCCACTTTAACCGAAAACAGTCTAATATAAATTTAAATAGGTAGTAAAA
>CAZLDP010000692.1:0-1589 GCA_964558145.1 uncultured Prolixibacteraceae bacterium
GGAACGTCAATGCCTGATCATAACTGAGCCTCAGAATCAGGTTGGTTCTGTTCGGACCCTTGATTCCCGACCAAAGCAGCAGTTTGTCAGAACTTTTGCCTTTTAAGGGATAGCTTAATATGCCGGCGCAAATCTGCGCACAAACTTGTCCTTGTTCCGGTTTGCTCCAGGTCTCTCCCCCGTTATTACTAAAGGCCGTCCATCTTGCAGGATAGGCTGGAATGCTTTGACGTGCATCAATCATTAGCCGGCCATTAGAGAGCTCAACAATCTGGTTTTCGTTGGTGTTTACTTCTATCTGCTGACCTCTTTTCCAGCTTTTACCTCCATCGTCACTATATAATGCAAAAGATGCCCTTTGATCAGGATCATCGGATATTCCGGGTGCATTGGCGTATGCAGGGATGATCAGTCTGCCAGTACCGGTCTGAATGCCGTGACCTGGCCCCAGACAGGTGTAACCCCATTCCTTTGCCCGTGCCTGATGAGTAATATCCTCAGCATTCGACCAGCTTTTACCGTTATCATCGCTGAAACGCATCATAATCAGATTTTCTGTTGTTCCCGGATGACTCCGCCTGATAATAATGCCAGGTTCCCATAAAGGATAAATGATAATAATCCTGCCACTCTTGTTGTCCACTACTGCTGTCGGATTCGAAGCAGATCCACCTTCCTTTGCCTTTTCCAGAATGTGAAGGGATGACCAGGTGCGTCCTCCGTCATTACTTAACTTATAGACCAGATCAATGTGCCCGCGACCCGGATCTCCCCTGTTATCACGGCGCCCCTCGGCAAATGCAACAAGAGTACCGTCTTTTGCCTGTATAATAGAAGGAATGCGGTAAGTGTGGTAACCATCTTCGCCACATTTGAAAACTGTATGATGCTCCACGGTTCCAGGTGCACCGAAAGTAATCGTTGTTCCTTTGCAATCTGCACGAATGGCCAGAAACCAAATGAGAACAACAAGAAAAGGTGTTGTTATTATTCTTTCAGAATTCATATAAATAAGTTAAACCTGATTATAAATTTTCATTTCTAAATCTGAAATACGATTCTGATTAAGTATCCAATGCACCAGAACTTTATTGAACTTGAACTGATAAGAATCAACTAATTAAAGCTGGCGGAAACTTATTGAAACAAAACTCAATACCTCAGGCAAGGCTGTCCGCCAGTAAGTCCAGGTGTGTCCTCCATCGCGTACCCTGAATTCGTGAGGAATGTTGTTTTTTCGCATAATGATATGAGCCAGGCAGTTACGTTCGTAAAGACCATCATCATCACCGCAATCAATGTACCACCTTACACTCTTCTTCTGTTCTTCAGGCATATTCTCAAGAAGTGTAAGCACATTATACTTCTTCAAGTAATTTTCCTTTTCGATTTCTGAAGGATTTCCAGGCTGCCCCCATCGGTCACCGGTCTTTAAAACTTCAATATTATGTGGTCCGGTTGCTGCACTGAGCGGACAAGCCGACGAGAATAACTCCGGGTGATGCAAAGCGTAAATAAAACTCCCTTCTCCTCCCATCGACAGTCCGGCAACGGCACGGTATCTCTTTTGTCCTATTATTCTGTATTTC
>CAZLDP010000693.1:0-1588 GCA_964558145.1 uncultured Prolixibacteraceae bacterium
TCTTTATACCGATAGATACATCGCATTGTAAAAAAAACCAGGCCATATCCTAATGAGTAAAATTGGCGGCCTTCTCTTAGTTTAATGCCCAATGGCGACGCCATGGGCGAACCCATTCGACGGTTCTCAAAAACCTTTTGGTCTGGAAGTTTTCTGACTTTCCACCCAAGCATTCTTGCTTTTATCTCAGCGACAGTGTCAATTCCTCCAAGCTTTAGTGGAACATATCCCCCTATTGCCTCAAAACATGATCTACGAAATAGTTGTACTGCTCCTGCCACACTATCCAATGTCTCGTCATAGGTAAGCAATTTTTCACCAATCTTCGTGTATACTATACCTCCTACAACGCCTAATTTCAGATCATTATTGAAATGTTGAATAATATTATGATAGTAATCTGCTGCCATTGATATATCGGCATCTAGATTACCTATATACTCGTAATCTAGCTTCTGGACGGTGGCTAAACCATGACTAAAAGCAATGGCCTTTCGACTAAAATCGCGATCACCGTCCCGTTCTAAGTTCAGCAGCCTTATAAAGTCGTATTTCTTGGCATATGATTCTACTATTTCCCTGGTCTTGTCCGTGGATCCATCGTTAACAATGACCCACATGAGAGGTCTCAGGGTTTGCGAAATGACAGCCTGAATAGTATCGGTAATGAAGAACTCTTCATTACGCGCTGGCGTTATAATCACATATTTTTTGCTTTCTACGGAGGTATTCACAAGTATCTACCCGGTTCAGAAAAAGGTCTCGGTATATTTGAAATTATGTCAGGTACGCCCTGATTGCTTCTGCCACAAAACTAATTTGTTCTTCACTAAGCTCTGAATACATAGGCAATGATACAATCTCTTGAGAAGCCTTGGTTGCCTCAGGAAAATCGTTGCTTACATGTTTCATGTACTCGTAAGCTTTCAAGTTTGGAAGTGCAATAGGGTAATGGACGCCTGTTGAGATGCTCTTGGATGCAAGATGCTCTTGCAATTTTTGTCTTTTCCCATCCATTATCCTCACTACATAGAGGTGATAAACAGCCTTTACATCCTTCATTTCCTCAGGGGTTACCACGCCACTGCCCTTCAAATAATCATTATACAGATATGCATTCTTTCTGCGCCCTTCCGTCCATGCAGGAAGATGCCTTAATTTGACGCTAAGGATTGCTGCTTGGATACCATCGAGACGACTGTTCACCCCTTCCATCTTGTGGTCATATTTATCCAACCTTCCATGGTTAGCGATCATTCTCACTTTTTCATCGAGTTCATCATCGTTGGTTACAATAGCACCCCCATCCCCGTAAGCACCTAAATTTTTACCAGGGTAGAAACTGAAACATGCCATATCTCCAATTGAACCTATTCTACGACCCCTGTATTCGGCGCCATGCGCCTGCGCAGCGTCTTCTATTACCTTGAGATTATATTTTTTTGCAATTGCCAGAATTGGATCCATATCCGCTGGTTGACCATAAAGATGGACTGGTATAATTGCTCTTGTTTTCGAGCTCACTTTCTCTTCTATCTTCGTAACATCGATATTGTATGTTGTTGGGTTGATATCCACGAATACGACC
>CAZLDP010000694.1:0-1583 GCA_964558145.1 uncultured Prolixibacteraceae bacterium
CAATTTGTCCATCCGGAGCAATTAGTAAATTTCCACCCTCCATAACAATATCCGGTTTATTGGGCCAGGTTTTCTGTTCCCAAATTAGGGATGTTGTGCTAAAAGGAGATAAGCAACCGGGATTAGCCATCAATTGGTAACCACTGTATTCAGCTCCATTAACAATGGATTTATTTGTAAAGGCTCCAACCGTAAGTGAATTCCATGATTGTGCCGGAGATTCAATTGAATTTTCCAGATTACTATCAGGATAATTATTAAAGTCTTCTGGTTGCCTGATATTACCGGCAGATACAATAAACAATCTTCTCTGGTCGTCATTTGCTCCCGAAGAAATAGCGTCGACAGTTGCAGCCCAGGATGATGGCCGTCCCTTATCCGTCTGTAATGGAGAGGTAACTGCTAAGCAGATTATTCTATTAACCAGTGGATTTTGTATTTCAGCCAAAGACACTCCCTGTGAAGTAATAAATCCATATAGATCGGGATCATTTTCTCCATTATTTGGGAGAATTTTCACTGATTCCAAATGGCTTATTATTTCCACAGGATGATTACTTTCCAATGCACTTTTTAAGTTACCGTAAGTACCTATGCCAGCCATCAATGTCCCATGACCTTTGTGATCATTAACATTCCATTCGGGTGTGACTGCATGACAATCCTGATCGGCCAGAACCGGACTTAAAAGTGGATGCCCTTTATTTACTCCGGTATCAAGAATAGTAATGTAAACATTCGAATCTTCATGGAAATGTAATCTGCTCAGAAGATCTTTTACCCACTCTGCCTGTTCTCCATTATATTGAGACGTCCAAAAACTTTCAGCTTCCTGAGCTTTACGAATTTCAGCAATGAAATCGAAACTTTCGATTAGTTCACCCAATTGTGACTGATTTGCCCGGATAATGGTAACTAGCCTTTCAGGAAAATATATGTGTTGATTTTTGTAGTCTATCGTTAAACGCTCACAAACAGCAAAAAAATTGCTTAGGATGACTTCGGATTCATTATCTTCTTCCTGACGAAGCCATACTTCACACCACACAGGTACGTCTGACGGAATGGTTTCAGCAGGATCGACCCAGAAGGAATCCAATATTGCTTTACGCATCTGCTCAATTCCGGCAGCCAAATCCTGATTTTTAGGTTTGTCAGTTATGGTATTTTCCGTTGCATATTCCCGAAATTTCTTCAGGAAAACACCTCTTTTTTCTGATGGAATGTATACTGTTGCTAAATTTACATTTTGTCCATTAACCTCTTTTTCTCTGATATTCAGTAACCTTATACCAGACCGCGTATCCTCCAGGCTTTGGGTTTTGAGCGCACTTCCTGGTTGTCCGGCAAACTCAATATAAACTCCGCTTCGGCTGGGAATTAAAGCTGTACGCCTTGCTTCATTAATATTGACAGAATCCTGCCATATCTCTTCAAATCGGCTTTGTAACCATTCCCCATGGTGACACCCGATCCCTATCCGGATAAACAGGTTTTGAACCACCTGTGGATTTTGGAGTAAAGGGAAGGGAGTCTGGCGCATTCGTTACAAGGATGTGTGGTCTGGTTAGTTCGTCCATGGG
>CAZLDP010000695.1:0-1568 GCA_964558145.1 uncultured Prolixibacteraceae bacterium
GATAATAATCTCCCCTGGGTCGGCATTCCGGGCCAGGTATTTTTTGGCCGGGAACCTGATAATCAATGCCCTGTTATTGATTTCAGTGATGATTTCTTCAAGTGTTGACGACCGGGCTTCAAGTGTCACTTTCTGCGTCTCTCCCTGCTCCAGATAGAGCTTTGCGGGTACGCGCAGGCTGATTTCAGTGAAAACCGGCAAATTCCTCTCTTCAGTTTTTGCATTTGCAACCAGTGCCTGACCCCATAGAAGAACGGCAGACAACAAAATTCTGATCGTTGTATTCATTACTCCACATTTAAAATATTAAACCAATGACGTCAAAAATGTTCATTTGTTACAATATGGGGAAATATTTTTTCTTTGCAACCGCATCAGTCAGGATGAAAGAAATGGTCCAGCAGATTGTGAGTAAGGGTGAGAGTACCTGTCAGTCAGACAGTAGGCTAAATGTCAAGGAGACCTTCTGCAATATGAAGTGTTAGTTTTTTTTTCTTGGTATCGGCTTTCACAAACAATTCAGAATGATAGGGTATCAGCCTCTCTCCCGATGGAGTTTGAACAGTAAAAACGAGATTTCCTGAATAATTCTCTTCTCCGGTAATGGTTCCCACCCAACCTGCAGTGGCGCTGAAAATATCATAGCCAACCCAATCCGGAATCGCTCCATGCTCCCGATTCCTGATGGTCTGGTCTCTGGTGAGGAACACCTTTCTTCCGCACACTCTTTTAGCTTCCATTTCGGAATCAATCCATTCCAGATCGATTAAGGCGATGCCTTCCGACACAATTTGGATACCCTCCTCCCGGACGAACCAGGGGACTGGCAATCCATCAAATTCAACCAGTAACATGGTTGCCTCCCTCAACGACCACTCCCATTCCAATTCGTATTGAAGCATGACTCTTCCGCTGATGCCATGCGGTTTAAGGAAAGTGCCTATTTGAATACAATCTTCAGGATTCAGAATTTTCATAATCGGAACGTTTCAAAGAGTGGTTTTTGCCGGAATAAGAATGCCACCCCTGTTAGGAGTGGCATTCCCGTTTATTTGCTTTTAAGTAAACTGTTTTATGCTTCCGAAGGTTCATTGGATGCCGCTTCCGCCGGGGCTTCCCCTTCCACTTCAGTAGATGCTTGGGCTTCAGCGGCTTTAGCTGCGGCTTCCCTGGCCAATTCTTCCTTGCGGGCAGCCAGAGCGGCGATACGCTCGTTGTTTTTCTTGGCTTCTGCTTCCAGATTCTTGCTGCGAGATTTGTTGGCATCTTTTAACAGACGATCTTTCTTCGCCTGAATCTTGGCGTCCTTCTCAGTCAGCCATGCCTCAAACCTTTTTTCTGCCTCCTCTTCACTGAAAGAGCCTTTCTTTACTCCACCGTTCAGATGTTTTTTATAGAGCACACCTTTGTACGACAAAATAGCACGTACGGTGTCGGTTGGTTGTGCGCCTTTTTCAAGCCAATCAAGGGCTTTTTCAAATTCGAGATCTATGGTAGCAGGATTCGTGTTAGGATTGTAAGAACCAATCCGCTCAATGTACCTGCCATCCCGTGGCGCCCTGCTATTT
>CAZLDP010000696.1:0-1568 GCA_964558145.1 uncultured Prolixibacteraceae bacterium
GTTAACAACTACACTGTCAGGGTTTGCTTCGTTTAGTATAGCACCGCGTTGTATTGTGCTGACGGTAGGTTTGCCATCTACGAATACATCAATTTTGTCATTTATCGACACTTCTTTACCGGGAAGAAGCGCTGCCATACCAAACTTCGTTATGCTTGGGAAGATTGCCTGCACAGATTCTAACGTTGCCTTGCCCTTAGTGTTATGACCGAGAGCTTCTGCTAGTTCGGACGCTACCTCAAAGCGCAAGGCATCGGATATGATAACATAAACACGGTTACCTTTACTCACATTCGGCGAAACATAACGACTGTAGAACCGGCGTTGTTCATTTATCTCTGAAACATAACCGAGCGAATCCAAGTCGCTCGCTATGGCCTTTGTCCAAGTCAAAGTGAGCTGCTTCAAGAACCACTCACGGTATAAACCCTCTACCACATCAGAACACTTTTTCAAAGGGTCCTCTAAAAGGGTGTTTGGGTATTTTAGTGTATTGCCAAAATGGGAATGAAAGTGCCTGTAATGGCTGTCCATTTCGTAAGCATCGGTCGTGTAGAGTTTCCAAATCTTCACAGGTTCGACGATGTGGAAACCATCAATATGCTCAAGGTAGAACTCTTGCATCTTGGCGATATAGTAAAGGCTTTCGAGATAATCCTCGGTTAGTGAATACCAAGCGGCTGTACGGCGGTTCTCTACCGCATTGATGATGTCATCAGGCTTAATAACATTTTCACCAATCTCTATTAAGTAACGCTTTAGTATGCTTTCATTGATCGCCGGGAATGTATCGCTCTTTAAAAGGGTGTTTATCTCAATCTTGTCAAATCGGTCAGCAAGACGCAGTTCATGTTCAACAAAGCGGCAAATCTCAATCAGTGTTTCACTTTCGTCGCCACGCTGCCATTCATGCACAAGCTGATAGCAATACGCCTTGCAGGGATCTGAAATAAAACGTTCCAATCCACGCAGAGCGGAAGCGGGCATCGTCTGTGATAAAGCTGTGATGAGAATATGTGCAGCAAGATCTGAAAGCGGGCGATCCTCCGCATATACATAGCCTGTGAATTTTTGCACAAGTTGCCAAAACGCGTCGATGTTACCGAACTTCTCAATGTTTATAAGCGCAACATTGTTTTCTTTCTCCAAGCCTGCTGTCAACACGGCGATAATGACATCCTGAGCTGAACCGCCGTTCAGGCCACACAACACTGCCATTATATCAATGTGCAGTTGGAGCGGTGTTTGATATGTACGCCCGATACGGCGCAGTTTAGCCTTGCGATCTTTGTTATCAAGGAATTTGGCGTACAGTTTCATTGTCTTTCGCATAACAGAAGACGGCTCAACGAACAGTTCCTCCATTTGGAGTGACACAAGATCCGCGCGAAACTCTTCGCTGTATAACTTTATATCAAGGAGCCAATCATCATGTTGGTCTTTTTCGTAAGATAACGGATCATAGATAAGATAATCGCTCGTTAGATCGTCCGATGTAAGCAGCTTCTTAACAGCGAAGTTGTTTGTACCTGTGAGCTTAATAATATTCACGCCGGGCAGATCCAATT
>CAZLDP010000697.1:0-1555 GCA_964558145.1 uncultured Prolixibacteraceae bacterium
CTTTCGTAACATCCCAAGGCATGATGGCGATACTCTTTGTTACGGATTCGAGTTTGTCATACCGGCCAATCAATGTTACATTTTTCAGAAAGAGCGATCCGCTGAAGGTATAACCGCTGTATTCGTTACCTAACACCAGCCGGTGATCGTTCTGATGGGTGTAAGATCCCAATAGTTTAAATGTTTTGTTTTCATATACGGCAAACACTTCCGTAGTTTGCTGGTTGGCTTCATCCTTTTTCATGGAGTCGAAGTAGGCTCTCACCAACAGGTTTTCGACAGGGTAAATATTGATGGCTGCCCCGGCTTTGAACGTGGAGTCTCCCTCCACCGTTTTAAAGCCCTCGCCATTGACCAGGATCAGGTCGGCACTTAACCAGGGAGCAAACTTGTATTCAGCCCCGATACCTAAATCGGCAGGTGTGATAAATCCGTATTCACTGGAATAGGGATTCAGAATATAGCGGTATCCCCATTTTTCATCGGTAATGGAGTATTGGTAAAGGGGAATCATTCCCCCCATCATGCTGAATTTCTCATTATGGTATTGCAGATAGGCAAATTTCAAAAATCCGGAGTATAGATTCTTCCCGGCGCCCGGATTTCCTACATCATAAGTGATCCTTCCCCTGAAATTTTTGGAAAAATTATAAATGTACCCCAGATAGGCCCGGGTGATGTCAAACTTGTTGAAATTGTCACCGTCGGAAAACGAGGAGGTGAAATTGGTATAAATCCTTACTTCCGGTTTTCCTGAAGGCTTGAAGCTTTCCTCCTGTTGAGCCATGACCCCTGAGAAGCAGACAATGAGCGCCAGGCAAAGGGTAATAGTAACTTGTTTCATTTTTCAAATATTTGGTTTTATGGAACTCACCGAAAAGATAATATTGGGCCGAAAATAAAAAAACATTCTAATATAGTTGCATTTAGGAGGTTCAAACGGTTGAAAATACCAATTTATACTTATTGAATTATTCGCAATAGTTCTCATATTTGCTTGATTAAGCTGAAAAAAGAACTATCCTTGATTAAACCGTTTTAATATATAGTAGAATTATGACTGCAGAAAATGGCACACCTGCCCGTAAACCCTGGAATTTGGGGGAAGACTGGGCTTCAGTGGTATTGGGATTTGGAATGATTGTTTTTGTGATTGCCGCTGGCTATACCCTTACAACACCTTCTTTTGGGGGCAAAGCTGGTTGGAATGATTATACAGGAATTATCAATGTATTTAATTCCCGTTCCTTGTTTGTATCGCTTTTTTCTACCCTGCTCATCTTTGGCGTGGCTTCCCTTCTGGGCATGGTGCTGAGTGGTAAGGTTCTGAAAAATTTCATCTTTGGTTTTTTGGTTGTGTGCCTTCTGGCCTTTCTTGCCCAGTTTATCTCTTCCTTTGCGGGATTTAAGAACCTTGGACTGGAAACAGTTATTTTCTCTCTTGCACTGGGTTTGCTGATCGGGAATCTGGTGAAACTCCCCGATTGGCTCAGGGCGGGAGTTCAATCGGAGTTTTATGTAAAAACAGGTTTGGTATTACTTGGATCGACCATCC
>CAZLDP010000698.1:0-1555 GCA_964558145.1 uncultured Prolixibacteraceae bacterium
AAACAAAATTGAGATCATAACATGTATATGTATTATTTCAGGGTTAAGTTGTAATGAATAACACTTTAAATAATTCTCTATTTCGAAATTACGCGAACTTTATACAGATTGATGTCGGGTATGGTAATTGTCTTATCAGGATTTTTGAAATAGATATTATGTGTCCACCAGCTTATTTCACCTTTTGTATAGACAAGTTCCCCTGTTGATTCAATGTAATTTACTGATTTAACATTTCCAACCTGACTTAATAAATCAAAGGGGGTAAATTCCTCTTTCGGGATATCAAAGACCCACACACCATTTGTGGTAGTTAACAACAATTTGCTTTCTGAAATAGAATTTAAATCGTGTCCTCCGTTATCTGGCAATATCCATGTTTTCATTAACTCAAGTTCAGGTTTTTCAGAATCCCAGTTTTTCAGGGAATACTTACGTAATTCATTGTATCCAAGTGCAAACAGGGCATCAATTTTATCTAACCAAATGACACCATGTCCGGAAAAAAGGCTATCCCTGAAGATAACCTTTTCAGGTTTATTTAATTCATATAATTCAAGACTATTACCTGCAGAATGTGTAGAAAGTGCAACGGCTATCCTGTCTTTAGGTAAATACTCAGCAGAATGTGCGTTAGGTACATGAGCGTAAAATAAGCTCTTCTTGGTTTCCCGGTCTACCAATACTACTCCCCCTCCTGAAGAGGTAATGAGAATTTTCCTGTTATTGTCCACAGGTTTACACTCATCGGTTGGGATCATATATTTTTGATAAGCCTTTGGCAGATCAGTTGCATCAGATACATTCCATTTCCATAATATGTTCACATTGTCATTAATAGATGTCTTGGCATCTATAATTATCACCTGATCATCACCGCAAGCAATTATTTTATCTATTCCCTTTTCACAACTGATAATTGTAAGAAACAAAATCGGAATCATCAACCGCATAATTTTTACCATAGTGAGTTCTTTTAAATAATAAGTAATCTTGACTAATTTTGTTAAATTTTTGAAAAGCTCAATAAATTTTCATGTTTCAAAACTGTAATACCAATCCTGTGTGATCTGTTTTTTCGAAAAGATGGCACCCCTGGAACTTTTTACCAAATCATATAGCATGATATTTCAAATATTTAAGAATCTGGTTATTTGCTCATTTTCATTAAAAATAAAAGCTGTGGCCAGGTTTTAAAATGTAACATCAGGCTTGTTTCAGAGGTGCCTAAAGTACTTTAATACAACTCATCCCATCCCGGATTTTGCTCCAACTTTGGATTTAGAGTCAATTCTTCTGTCGGAATAGGACTTAAATATTCCCAGTTTTGAAAAGCTGGTAGGGTACTGTTGAAAGGAATAATTCTTCCTTTAGTTCCATTTGAAAGACCATTTACATCGGAAAGCTTGAAATATTGGACTCCAGGTACTTTATTGGATGGCACTGTTTCTGTTGGAAGAAGAACATACAAATCCGGGTTTCCATCATTGTCCAAATCAATAAACTTATGGATTCCCGTTATGTAAATTCCCTCCTGTTTTGATCGGAACAGGTG
>CAZLDP010000699.1:0-1552 GCA_964558145.1 uncultured Prolixibacteraceae bacterium
TGCAGGATTAGGAAAAACGAAACAAAATAATTATTGATAGAAGACGAGACTCCAAATAGCAGGTGAAAATTATGCTTAAAAATTTAAAAAATATGTGTCAGACAATATTCGGTAAAAAAAAGATTATTCAATACAGTCCTCCCCGTACGGGAAGTACACTGGTTTACAATATTTTAAGAGAACTTTTCTCTCATTGCAAAATTCAGAAAACACATAATTACGAAGATAAATTTGATGCATATCCGGTTGTGGTTACTTATCGTCACCCCTTGGATTCGATAGCGTCAAGTATCCAGCGGTATGGTCGAACGCCTTCAGACGAAGAAATTAGGGCGCAGATTAGGGAATTTGATAAAACGGGTATTGGGGATATTTTGAAGATTCGAAATCAATCGAATGTTTTGATGCTGAAATATGAAGAATTTTATAATCGTTACGATTATATATATGATCTGTTGGAGAAATTTTTTTCCATCAAAATTCCCGCCGATCAACGCAAACGCTTGTCTGACGGGTACAATATGGATGCTGTCAAGCAAATGACTCAGAACTTCGATGACTTTCGAGGCTACAACAAAGTGACGCAATTACATGGACGGCACATCTCCGAACATAAGGGGGAAACTTATTATTACAAAAGTTATTTTAGTCCCGCGCAGATTGAATATTTAAAAAACGTTTATAAAGATATTCTTGATGCTTTTGATTACAAATAAGGCACACCAGACCATGGGGACAGGCGCCTTCAGATAGTTCCACAGTATTTAAAATTATACAGATGAAGAATCTAAGAAAACGAGAGATGCCTATTCAAGCTGGGAGGAGTTTGAGGAGGGACGAAACAAAGAAACTCAAATAAAAAGCGTTTCATGCCGATAGCGAATAAAGTCCATGCACTTATGGATAACAGAACGTAAGTTCTCCCATCGTCTTGCTTCATCAGAATAGCCTCATCCCTAATTTGAATCGAGCAAGACATGACATTAACGGCGAAGGAATACCGCCTTCGGCGGCCGCAGGACTCAGACTGTTATGAGAATTCCTTTGAAACCTTTTTTCCAGGGAATACGGTTTCTGGCGGCCTTATATCCGGGATGGCCACTTGAAAATCACCCACCATCGGGTTGGCAGAACGTGGGTAATTTAGTTATTTATTTCTAACGCAAGTCTTGTAGATTCATCCTTAAGACGATAACTCTTCCCCTCAAATTTCAGCAGATGACCGCAATACAACAGACAATCGAGGATGGCCGAAGCGGCGGCATTGTCCCCGCTAGCTTTCCCCAGTCATCAATCAGCCGGTTTGACATGATCATCGTACTTTTCCGATGGTAATAACGCTCCATAATCACATCGGGCAGATCATCTGCGGTGGTATGCGGGAGACGTTTTTTTAGAAACGGATCGTCGATGATCAACAGATCTGCACCGCAGAACAGTTTGAAGAGCTTTTTCGCTTTCCGGTTTGTGTGGCTTCTAACGGAACTTTCGCCAATAGTGTCAACGGTCTTTTAAAATTGAGCCATTTTCGGTCGTGAAAAGTGAGCCACCT
>CAZLDP010000700.1:0-1550 GCA_964558145.1 uncultured Prolixibacteraceae bacterium
CCTCCAAACGACGGGATAACCTTCATCTGATTGAATATTTCATAGATGGGCGAGTCGAGGGGTTCGATTTCTATGTCAACTGGGGTTGATTTATTCTGACTCCGGTCCACGGCAATCAGCCTGAGTGTCATTTTTTCTGATTTCCCAAAACCCTCGATGATCATCGAATTCGAAAAAACGGATGTTTTGGCAATTTTTTCTACGCCACTCGAAAGTTTACAGGTGCCCTGTACGTAAAGCAGATCTTTTTCATCAGGAAGTTCATAGGAGATTTTGACCTTACCAGGAAGATTTTCAACCACTACATTTTTAACGGGTTGAGGATTGTTCTTATCGACCGGGAACTGCCCGATGTATTCATCCTTGCAGTTTGTCAGCAACAACGCCAGAATGAAAATCGTAATATATACTGCAGATTTTTTCATACGAATATTCTTAGATTCTGATAAGTGAACTTTTTATGTTATTGGTTTGCATGAGTAAATCAATTTTCCCAAAACGGATTTTGCAGCAGGTTTTTGTTTCTGCGCATGGCTGACTGACTGAGAGGCCACAGGTATTCTTTGGTTTGGAATTGGATCGATTCGATGTTGATGATATTGTAATATTCGATCGCGGTACTTCCATTCACATTCCAACCTTTTACTTTCCGGTTGAGAAGTTTGTCCGCGATTTTCCACCGGCGGACGTCCCAAAACTTTTTTCCTTCAAAACAGAGTTCAATCATTCTTTCCTGACGGATAATCTCCCTTAGCCCCTCTTTCGAAGAAGGCTTATCCGGGAAGTTGGAATAATTGGCCCAACTTTCCACAACTCCCTTAAGACCAGCCCGTTCTCGGACGAGGTCCAGGTAGTGGTATATCTCTGTGTCGGGACCTGAAAATTCGTTTTTGGCTTCTGCATAGAGCAGATAGAGGTCGGCAAGTCGGATGGCTGGGAATGCTAAGCGGGTATATGAAATTCCTGTGGAAGTGGTGGCTGATTCAAAGTGGGTGTATTTTTTGGGAAAATATCCGGTTGCCGTATACCTGATCGATTGAGTTTTCCCTGAAGGATTGCCTTGTCTGCACTGGACAATCCAGGAGGTTTCAGTAGCGGTACCCTGTCCGATATCTTTGTATCTTCCGTTGCCATACCATATTCCCCCGTCAAAGCCAAGATTGGCATAAAAGCGGGGTTCCCTGTGCTGATTCAGGTTGGCTGTTTCATATCCTTCGCTGATATAATACTTCTGTCCGGTCGATTTCGAGTAACCGTACCGGTTTGCATAGGCATATGAATTATCTTCGTTGATGGGTACGCCATTTTCTGAATAGAACATTTCGGCAATCTCAATCGACGGGGATAAAATCGGCTGGGACCCCATCAGAATTCCGAAAGTGCCATTTACAATAGCATTCCTATCAATCCCGAGGCAAGAGGTGGCGTAAACCCGAGAGTCGAAGAAAATTAATAACGTTTTTTGACAAAACTGCCCCATGTAAGTGCTCAAATTAATCCTGGTTGTCCCTTTGTCCAATACACATCTCTCTTTGCCGGCCGTCTACACT
>CAZLDP010000701.1:0-1540 GCA_964558145.1 uncultured Prolixibacteraceae bacterium
TTTGAACTTAAATATTTTATACTTTTGTTTACATCTTCCGATCTGAGATGGGAAATAACTTTCTGCTGGATAAGACGCTGAAGCAACTTGCCAATGATGATAAGAATGCATTGGAAAAGATTTTCAATTATTATTATCCGCGGCTTTACTGTTTTTCAAAGACACTCCTGAAACTGGATGAAGGGGTAGAGGATATCCTCCAGGAGGTATTTCTGAGAATCTACCAAAATCGCAAGAACATTAAGAGTACCGAAACCTTCCAATCCTATATTTTTACCATTACCCGCAACCTGTTGCTGAATGAACTCCGAAGCCGGTTGAATGAACATAAAGCAAAAGAAAAGATCTATCGGGAAAGTGTGGCCAGGGAGTACCTGTTGTCTGAAAAAATAGAGTTCCTCGAATTGCAGGAAAAACTTGAACAAATCATCGAAACGCTACCCGACAGGCGTCGGGAAATCTATCTTCTCAGCAGAAAGGAAGGTTTGTCGCATAAGGAGATAGCTGTAAAACTCGACATCTCTGAAAAAACGGTTGAATACCACATTACGCAATCCTTGTCGGAAATTAAGAAAAAAATGAGAGAAATAGGATTGTTAGCCATGCTCTACTTTTATTTCTTTTTATAGTAGGAAGAGCGATCACTGCCTCATCGGAATACAATGAGAAGATGACCTTAAATGCAAATCCTAATAATCAGTATCTCTTATCATGAATAAAAATTGGGGAAATTCTTTAAAAAAATGGAAGTTCCGCTAGGGATAGGAGGCGCTGCCGTGTATTATAATCAAGAATGGAAAAGTTATTCTCGAAATATCTGCACGCTGTTTGCACTCCTGAAGAGTTTCAGGAAATCACAAATTGGATCAAGCAAATAGGAAATAATGACAAACTGTCGTCGTTGATGCATCAACATTGGGAGAATGTTGTTTTGCATGAACCGGGTCATGAGGTGAATCATACATTATGGCAAAAAATCAGATCTGCCATTGATGAACAGGAAAACTCAGTTTTGCAGCGCAGGATCCAAAAATATAAATGGGGTTTACGGGCAGCCGCTATTCTGGTAAGCGCTTTAATACTTGCCAACCTGCTCCTTGCGCCGCTTTTATTTCTTAATGAGAAAGGGGGTCAATCCATTTGTACGACAGTTCCGAATGGTGCGCGAACAAATCTCATCTTGCCTGATGGTTCAGAAGTCTGGTTGAACTCAGGGTCAACACTTTCCTATTCCACTGATTTTAGCAGTAACCGGGGTGTTGAGTTGGAAGGGGAAGCCTATTTTAAGGTAACAAAGTCCAGTGCCCCTTTTAGGGTATCCACAACCTTTGGCCAGGTTGAAGTGACTGGTACTGCCTTTAATGTAAAAACACTCTCTTCTGAAAACGAGTTTGAGACTACGGTTGAGGAGGGGACAGTGATAGTTAAAAGTCCACGGGTACGCCGGGCCGCTGAATTAAAGACTGGGCAACATGCCCGTCTGAATGGCAGCCGTTGGAAATTGGCCAAGGTCGAGACTGACCTTTACACATCATGGAAA
>CAZLDP010000702.1:0-1539 GCA_964558145.1 uncultured Prolixibacteraceae bacterium
TAATATGGGAGGCGGATACCCTTCAGTTTATTACCAGGAACTTAAAAATCCTCCGAAATAAATATCAAGAATTGAGTTAAAAAAAGTAAAAAAACCAATTACAATGAGAACAATAATATTTCTAATTTTTTCATTTTTGCTGACTACGGTTATAAGCAATGCACAATCTGATTACGATCTGAAACACTGGCCGGAAGGCAAATCACCCGAAGAAATCGGGAAACGGATTGCTGTTAAATTCATCAATACCCCTCATACTTATTACGGTAACACTCATCCCGAAACGCCTCCTGTTCTGGTAACTTATCCTGATGTATGTACCTGGCTGGGCGGGCTATGGTTCTCAAAAGTTACCAAAGACGACGATTTACGCCATCAGCTTGAAAAACGTTTTACCCCTTTGTTCACTACGGAAAAAAATCTTCAGCCCAAAGCAAATCATGTTGATCACAATGTTTTCGGTTCGGTGCCCCTGGAATTGTATATGCAGACCAAACAACAAAAATATCTCGATTTGGGGCTCTATTATGCCGATACCCAGTGGACCCTTCCTGAAAATGCAAAACCGGAAGAAAAAGCATGGGCAGATCAGGGCTATTCATGGCAAACCCGTATCTGGATCGACGACATGTTTATGATTACCGCGGTACAGGTGCAGGCATACCGGGCAACAGGCGACCGGAAATATATTGATCGCGCAGCAAAAGAAATGGTCTGTTATCTCGATAAAATCCAACTTGAAAACGGATTATTTTATCATTCGCCCGAAACCCCTTTCTGCTGGGGCAGGGGCAATGGATGGATGGCAGTTGGGATGGCTGAGTTACTCAGGTCGCTGCCAAAAGATAACCCCAATAAAGACCGGATTATGAACGGCTATCGCAAAATGATGGCAACCTTGTGGAAATCTCAGGTTTAGGAAGGCATGTGGCGGCAAGTTATTGACGATCAGGAAGCATGGTTTGAAACATCGAGTACGGCCATGTTCACCTATGCAATGATTACCGGGGTTAAAAACGGGTGGCTCGATAAAAAAGAATACGGAACTGCTGCCCGCAAAGCATGGATTGCCGTAACCGGTTATCTGAATCAAAATGATGAACTGACTGAAGTTTGCGAAGGCACCAACATTTTCAACAGTCGTCAGTATTATCTCGACCGTAAACGAATTATTGGCGATTTGCACGGGCATGCCCCCCTGCTTTGGTGTGCCACGGCATTGCTTCGTTAAACAAATAAATGAAAAATAAACTTACTGATTACGAAAATGAAACGAGCCATGATAAAAAAACTTAACACCCATGAAAATCTTTATTTTGGCGAGTTCCATACCGTTGGGGAACAAGAAAAAAGCATTTACACAATTACGAAAATTACACGAAAGTTAAATTGAAAAATTAAAGGTATGAAAAAGTGTATCGAATATCTGAATTTAATTTTAGTCCTTTTAATTCTTTCTTCATGCCAGGGGAAGCGGCCGGTCGATTATGTCAATCCGTTTATTTGTTCGCAAGGCGACCATGGGCACTGGCTACATGC
>CAZLDP010000703.1:0-1536 GCA_964558145.1 uncultured Prolixibacteraceae bacterium
CCGTACCCTACGGCAACCACTTCTTCAAGCTCCGTAGTCACCTGCCTCATGGTGACAGCGATCCTATTTTTCCCGGCAATAGAAACATCCTGACTCTCCATCCCGATAAAAGAAAAACTAAGCATCGTCGCATCGGCAGGAACCCGCAGCGAGAAATTGCCGTTCACATCACTTACCGTTCCCACTGCCGTTCCCTTTAC
Source organism: uncultured Prolixibacteraceae bacterium (assembly GCA_964558145.1). Taxonomy (GTDB): domain Bacteria; phylum Bacteroidota; class Bacteroidia; order Bacteroidales; family Prolixibacteraceae; genus UBA1413. Next base: position 201 of record CAZLDP010000703.1, read on the forward strand.
CACTACCGATACACCCGGTAAAGGCATTCCATCGGAATCGCTGATGGTGCCGGTGATCAACCTTCCCTGCTGTTGTGCCGGATAGCCCGGTTCGGCACCGGCAGCTAAGGCTACCACCGGTGTAAACAACAACAAGAACATTAAAAGTCTCATGCTCCTCCATGAAACCCCTGACAAGCTTCCGGTCAGAAAGCCAAGCATTCCACACTTTCTTTTGTTCATGATTTCTTTAGGTTATTGTTTATACTGAACATACACTTCTCCCTAAGACATTCGTTTGTCTTTGATCATCGAAAATTGAATGAGTTGATTATCCATTCCGAAAAATCAACCTGAAATAAAAAATTCAGAAGAAGAGGGAGACAAGGAAAAATTAAATTTTGTCATTTCATTCATGTTTAGTTAGTCTAATTAAGCAATAAAAAGTATAACAAACTGATTATATTTCCCTTACTTTCGATATTATAGATAAAAAATATTCAAAATCAAACGGTAGCTTGACATACCTGTAGGTTTATTTCACCTAAACAAATGTAAAGAAAATTTAAATGAAAACACCCCTGTCTTTTTGTACAAAATCCGACAATTGACCAAAACAAACGAAACCTCTGACCCAAGTCTCTTATAATCAATCTGTTCAATTCCTGGAAAAAAATCAGTTCTCATAAAAACCGCACAAATTGCCGGGTAATGCAACCAAATTCCCTCAAAGGGAAGGGGTAAACAATTTTTGTTAATTTAGCGTGTCCAAGCAGAGATTGAGAACAACAACATTTAACATATTTGAATCCATGGATCGAAGAAAATTTATCCGGAATGGTGCAGCAACGATTGCGGCATTTTCCATTATTCCCTCCCATGTATTGGGAAGGAACGGGGCGCCTGCCCCCAGTGATGAGCTGACCCGGGCAATTATCGGAGTAGGAGGCATGGGGCAGGGACATATCAAATATCCCGGAGCCCGGTTGACCGCCATCTGTGATGTCGACAGCAACCATTTGAAAACGGCACTGGCCAAGTGTCCACAGGGAACAAAGACCTATCACGATTACCGTGAGTTGCTTGCCGACCCGTCGATTGACATCATCCACATTGCCACGCCGCCCCACTGGCATGGTATTATGAGTGTGGATGCTGCCCGTGCAGGCAAAGATGTATGGCGCGAAAAACCCATGACGCGCACCATCGGTGAGGGGATCAGGGTTAAAGAGGCCATTGCGCAACATGGCAGGGTGTTCCGGCTGAATACCTGGTTCCGCTTCAAAGACAATTTTTACGGCATGGGAACCACGGTGGAGCCCATTAAAAAACTGGTTCAAAGCGGCTTATTAGGATG
>CAZLDP010000704.1:0-1533 GCA_964558145.1 uncultured Prolixibacteraceae bacterium
GTGCTGGCTGCCACCAACCGTGCCGATATTCTCGACCGCGCCCTTATGAGGGCAGGGCGCTTCGACAGGCAAATCCATGTGGAACTTCCCGATCTGAATGAACGGGCCGAAATATTCCAAGTGCATCTGAAGCCCCTCAAACTCAACGAAGACGTACAGGTGGAGTTTCTTGCCAAACAGACACCGGGTTTCTCCGGCGCTGATATTGCCAATGTGTGCAATGAATCCGCTTTGATTGCCGCTCGTAAAAATCACGAAACGGTAACCCGGCAGGATTTTCTGGATGCCGTGGATCGCATTGTGGGAGGATTGGAAAAGAAGAACAAGATCATCTCCCTGGATGAGAAGAAAACCATTGCGTATCATGAAGCAGGTCATGCCACCATCAGTTGGGTGCTCCCCTATGCCCATCCTCTGGTGAAAGTGACCATTGTCCCACGGGGAAAAGCCCTCGGAGCCGCCTGGTATCTTCCTGAAGAACGCTCCATCACGACAAAAGAGCAACTTCTGGATGAGATGTGCTCTGCTTTAGGTGGACGTGCCGCTGAAGAAATCATCTTTGGCAGGGTCTCCTCGGGAGCCCAGAACGATCTCGAAAGAGTGACCAAACAGGCTTATGCCATGGTGAGTATCTTCGGCATGAGTGAAAAGATAGGTACTGTGAGCTTTTACGATTCCACCGGGCAGAGTGATTACTCCTTTACCAAACCCTATAGTGAAAAGACGGCTCAGCTCATCGATGAAGAAGCGAAAAAGATCATCGACCAGGAATACCAGCGAGCCCTGTCGATTCTGCGAGAACACAGTGAAGGCCACCAAAAGCTTGCCCAACTGCTCCTCGACAGGGAAGTGATCTTCTCGGAAGATATGGAGCAAATTTTCGGGAAACGGTTGAATGATAACTCTGCTGAAAACCAGATTGGTGATCAGTCAATATCCCCTGACCCGGTTGGGGTTAACCCTGCATCGCATGAGGAAGCCTGACAGGGAAAAGTCGCGTGATTCCATTCTCAATCATCTGAGGGCAAGTGCCGTTCAAAGAAAATCTCAGGATCCCCCGTCGGAAAGGGGGCATTTTTCCCCCGGATTCCAGGGTGACGAGGAAGAGGTTTTCAAGAGAAACCTGATAGCTGCCGGAGGAGAGTTTATTGGCCCGGTCTCCTGGCCCGAATTGATTTCGCAGCTTGAAATTCTCGCTTTGGAATTGTTGCCCGGAGAGATCTATTGTAAAGATAGGGCGCTCAGCGAGAAACTCAAAAAGAACGGTTTTCTGCCTGAAGTTGTAAATGCGCTTTCAGAAAAAACCCGCATGGCCCTTACCCGCTGTGAGTATCTTGTTTCGGAAAGCGGATCGGTGGTTGTAAGTTCCTCTCTTGCGGGAAGCAGGAAGCAATTTGTTTATCCCCCGGTTCATGTGGTCGTAGCCTGCCGGAGTGAAATCACATTCACGCTCGAAGAAGCCTGGGACAGGCTTAAAATGAAATATGGAAGTGATCTGCCATCGATGATCAGCATCATCACAGGGCCCAGCCG
>CAZLDP010000705.1:0-1528 GCA_964558145.1 uncultured Prolixibacteraceae bacterium
GGGTGTTGGCACCCCTTCCAAGAATGATGTAACGCCCTTGGATGGCCAGTTTCAGAACCACATCTTTGAGGATGATCAGGGAGTCCTCATCCAGTTCTCCCTCAAATTTCTCCTTGGTAAAGGATTTGGCGACCATCTGTACCCGCTCCAGCAATTCCGGATTATCGATATTTCTGCTGGTCAGTTCATCCTGTACATCCTTGATCGTCTGACGGAAAGTCTCTTTGTCGGCCCAATGCCACTCGGCATCTGTTTTGGTGTCTGACATGTAGCTGTATCCGCTCAGTATCTTGGAAAGTTTGATGGCGATGCGCCGGGCAGAACAACCGGTTTGCCTTGAAATCGTCACAACCGGACCGGCAAAGTCGCCCGTTTCCAGGTTGGATGCCTTCACATACTTTAGGTAATTTCTGATAAATTCTTTCATGGCTCGATGCGTTTTATCATGATTAATGGCAAGAACGAAAGTAACATCAAAAGTTTACTTTTCTGCACCGGAATCTTATAAAATGGTCGTTTCAGGAATGTTTTACAACAATCTTTTTTACATCCGCACATTTTGCTATTTTTAAATTTCAAATTTCCGGGTATGGAACAAGTGAATCCAATCATTACGGGCATCGCCTCTTTTGGCATGTCGGGACAGGTTTTTCATGGTCCCTGTCTGAAGGTGGATCCCCGTTTCAGGGTTAAGAGTGTGGTGGAGCGCAGCAAAAGGCTCTCCGCCGCTCTGTTTCCTGAAGCCTTCATCGTGCGGGATTACGATCAGTTGCTGGCTGACCCCGCGATTGAACTGGTGATTGTCAATACCCCTGATCCACTTCACTTTACCATGGCCAAACAGGCTCTGCTCGCCGGAAAACATGTGGTGGTGGAAAAACCTTTCACGTTGAGAAAAGCTGAAGCTGATGAGCTGATTGAACTGGCCAAAAGCAGGGAAAAGCTTTTGACGGTTTACCAGAACCGGAGATGGGACAGTGACTTTCAGACCGTCAGGAAGGTGGTTGAGTCGGGTTTGTTGGGGCAGTTGGTTGAATTCGAGTCTCACTTCGACCGCTACAGACCATTTGTGGTATCGTCCACCTGGAAAGAAGAAGGGGATGAATATACCGGAGTCCTTTATAACCTGGGTTCCCATATGGTAGATCAGGCGATGGTGCTCTTTGGGATGCCTGAAGCTGTCACGGCACATCTTTTCAAGGTCAGGCCGGGAAGTGCGGTGTTCGACTACTATGACCTCCGTCTCCAATACAAGGGATTCAATGCCTTGTTGAAATGTTCCTATCTGGTAAAAGAAGAGGGTCCCCGGTTTATTCTGCACGGATTGAATGGTTCGTTTCTGAAAAAGGGAATCGACCCGCAGGAAGAGCAGTTGAAAAGAGGTGTTTTGCCGCGGGGAAGCCAATGGGGTATCGAAGAATCTTCAGCCTGGGGTTTACTCAACGTTCGGGTAAACGGTTTGGACATCAGGGGCAGGGTATCCTCTGTTCCCGGAAATTACCCTGCCTTCTACGATTCACTCTATGAG
>CAZLDP010000706.1:0-1524 GCA_964558145.1 uncultured Prolixibacteraceae bacterium
GGCATTTACACCCGGGTTTTTATCTTCGTAGGGTTGGGTGATGTACACATGGAGGAGGGTATTGTTGATTCCTTCGGCAAAGAAGCGGTCGCCCCGTTGTTTGATCACGCCCGGATACCGGCTGAAAGGAGCTCCGGCACAGGTGTTCGACTCGGCCGAAATTTTATTCTTCCCGTAGATATGGCCGCACGAAGTGGCTGCCCGGTTCTCGATGTCGCCCAGTTCTCCTTCGCTCCAGAATTCCCCGCCGATTTCGTCCGATTGTCCGCCATACATCAGGAATTCACCCGGGAAACCCCAGTGCCCGTAATTTTCGAGCCAGGTGCGCAGTCCGTGTTCGTGACTTACTTTACGCAGTCCGCCCACGTATTCATAGGCCACCCTGTCGGCGACCATTCGGCGCATATCCCACAGAAAACGGTCGGAGGCCTGTTGACTGCCGACTACCTTTCCCTGGAATACGGGAAGGTAGGGTAGGGCGTCGTATCCGTATTTATCTTTGAAAATGGGAAGGAAATCATCCGTAAAATTCTGTCCTCCAGTTTCATAGCTGTCCTGGACCACCACCCTGAAGGTTTTGCGGTCGGCTTCGGGAATTCGTTTCAGGATTTCGCCCATGTGGCCGTAAAAATGTTTTTCAGTATGCCGGGCGCTCATTTTATCGACTTCATACCCGGTGGCTTCGGGCGATGCCGGGCTGTTTTTGGTGCCAGTGGGGGTCATTCCCGAGCGCATGACGATCCATTCACCTCCGGGAACTTCCCAGGAAAGCGTGCCGTCGGCATCCATTTTATCCGACAGGTCGATCACCGTGGAGGGATCGATCAGGGTGGCAGGGTCTCCCGGTTCAGGTTGGGGAGCCCACTGGTATTCATGCCAGTAGGGCAGGGGGGTGGGATGCATCTTGGCCAATGTTTTTTCACTGAAGCGTTCCACGCGCGGGGAGGCCGACAGGGCCACCTCGGCAAGTCCCGTGCCGTTTCCCGGATTTTTAATAACCAGCCTGAAGGCAGTGGCAACGGTCTCAGGGAAAGAGATCGCCACCGGAGCATAGGGATCAAAGCCTACGTTCAGCGCCGGATTGGACCGGTTGATGCTGAACTCCGCCAGGGTGCGGAACACGCCCGAAGGCTCCCTTACCTGCAGTTCCGCCGGCGACTGCATCGGATGATGCGTAGTGCGAAGGCAGAGACTGCGGGCGGTAAAAGGTTCGGCCGCTTCCAGGTCGAGGACGAATTCCTTCCCTGCAGACAGGTTGATTCCTGTCAGGGGATCTTGGTCAAAAAGCTGATCCAATCCCGTGAGGCGGGGTGTCGAACTGATTTTTCCAAGGGCAGGGGTCCAGATGAGTTGGTCATCTTTGGGTGCCGGAAAGGCAATAACCCTGACGTCCTGGAAAATTTCGGCAGGTTTTGCCAACTGGATGGAAACCGTCTGAGGTCCCGTGATCCTTGTTTCCGAAGAGGTGAGGTAACGCATGGCCTCTTCCGCATCGATCCAGGGCCCTCCCGACTGGCTCCATCC
>CAZLDP010000707.1:0-1517 GCA_964558145.1 uncultured Prolixibacteraceae bacterium
CGATGACACTGTTCCCCAAACGGGTCAGTTTTTCCAGAACGCTGATCAATTGCCGGGTGTCGCGCGGATGCAACCCGATGCTCGGTTCATCGAGAATGTAGAGCGAGCCTATCAAACTGCTTCCTAACGAGGTAGCCAGGTTAATGCGCTGCGACTCCCCACCCGAAAGCGTGGATGACAAACGATTCAGGGTGAGATACCCGAGACCTACTTCATTCAGAAATTCGAGCCGGTTTTTGATTTCCAGAAGTATCCTCCGCCCTACTTTTTCATCGTGCGATGTGAGGGGGATCTCCCTGAAAAACCGGTAGAGTTCCCCAACTGGCAACATCACCAGTTCCTGGATGGACTTCCCGGCAACTCTGACGTACCCCGCTTCCTTTTTTAAGCGGCTTCCGTGGCATTCAGGACAAACCGTCTTCCCCCGGTACCGCGACAACATCACCCGGTACTGAATTTTATACGATTGTTCCTCAAGATGCTTGAAAAAATCGTTCAATCCCCTGAAATAGCGGTTGCCTGTCCACAGAAGATGACGCTGTTCAGGTGTCAGCTCATAGTATGGACGGTGAACAGGGAAGTTAAAACGGTCGGCATGCAAAATCAAATGGTCGCGCCACTCCTTCATCTTCTCTCCCTTCCAGCAGGCTATTGCATCCTGGTATATCGATAACGACTTGTTGGGGATGACCAGATCCTCATCAATGCCGATTACCTTCCCATAACCTTCGCAAAGGGGACAGGCCCCCACCGGATTGTTAAAGCTGAACATATGCTCGGTGGGTTCCTCAAACACAATCCCGTCGGCTTCAAACCTGCTGGAAAACCATTCCTCTTCTGTTCGATTCCTCTCATACACCTTAATTACACACTCCCCATTGCCCTCAAAAAAGGCGGTCTCAACCGAGTCGGCCATCCGGCTCAGGTTGTCTTCATCAAAGGTCACGGCAATCCGGTCAATCACAATGTTGCACTCCCCCTGACACGGCCCATTATATTTTCCCGATAAAAGGTCTTCAATCCTGATCAACTCATTGTGAATCTCAAGCCGTGTATATCCTTGCTGGAAAAGAAGTTCAGCCTCCTTTTTCAGTTCCCTGCCTTCAGTGATTCTCAGGGGAGCCGCAACCAGAACCCTGGCGCCGGAAGGATACCGCGACACATAGTCCACCACATCCGACACCGAATGCCGGGTTACCACCTTCCCGCTAACCGGAGAAATGGTCTGACCAATCCGTGCATACAACAGTTTGAGGTAATCATAAATCTCAGTCGAAGTGCCTACCGTAGAACGCGGATTCCGGGTGTTGACCTTCTGCTCTATCGCAATAGCGGGGGGAATCCCTGCAATGTAATCGGCATCAGGCTTTTCGATCCGTCCTAAAAACTGACGGGCATAGGCCGACAAACTCTCCACGTAGCGACGCTGTCCTTCGGCAAATAGCGTGTCAAAAGCCAACGACGACTTCCCCGATCCGGAAACCCCTGTGACCACAACCAACTGATTCCTGGGAATC
>CAZLDP010000708.1:0-1517 GCA_964558145.1 uncultured Prolixibacteraceae bacterium
GAAGGAACGGGAACCCGGTTCGGCTTTGCGGAAAGGATTCAACAGCAGCGATGTCATGTACCTTGTGATGCCCGACCGGTTTGCCAATGGCGATCCGGGAAACGATGCGGTGGAAGGGATGAAGGAAAAACCCGACCGCACTGACCTGAAAGGACGCCAGGGAGGCGACATCAAAGGACTCAGGCAGCACCTCGACTACATCGCAGACATGGGTTTCACGGCCATCTGGCTCAACCCCCTGCTGGAAAACGACATGCCCGCCACCTCTTACCACGGTTATGCCACTACCGACTTTTACAAGGTAGATCCCCGCTACGGCACCAACGAGGAATACAGCGCATTTGCCAAAGAAGCCCGCGGAAAAGGGATCAAACTGATCATGGACATGATTTTCAACCACTGCGGGCTCGAACACTGGTGGATGAAAGATATGCCCATGGCCGACTGGATCAACCAGTACCCCGACTACCAGATCACCAACCATGTAAAGACCCTCAATCAGGATCCTTATGCTTCCACTTACGACAAAAAACAGTTTGTAGAAGGCTGGTTTGTACCCACGATGCCCGATCTGAACCAACGGAATCCCTTCCTGGCTACCTACCTGATCCAGAACAGCATCTGGTGGATCGAATTCGCCCATCTGGCAGGTATCCGCATGGATACCTATCCCTACCCCGATAAGGAAATGATGGCCGACTGGAACTGCCGGATCAGGGAAGAGTATCCCCACTTCAACATTGTGGGTGAGGAATGGCACATGAACCAGGCGATCCTCGCCTATTGGCAGAAGGGGAAGACCAATGTCGACGGTTACCGGGGAAACCTCCGGAGCCTGATGGACTTTCCCCTCCAGAATGCCGTCAGTACCGCTTTGCGCGACCCTGGTACCGGCGAACTGTATAAGATCTACGAATGCCTGGCCAACGACTTCCAGTATCCCCATCCGGAGGAGCTGGTGGTCTTCCCCGACAACCACGACATGAGCCGTTTCTACGTTCAGGTCAACCGCGACGCCGACCTGTTCAAAATGGGTATCGGGTTTTTCCTCACTACCCGGGGAATTCCGCAAATATATTACGGAACCGAAATCATGATGAACCACATCGGAACCCATGACAGCGAATTTCGCAAACCCTTCCCCGGGGGATGGACGGGTGATCCCGTCAATGGATTTACCGGCCAGGGACTCTCCCCTCAGGAGAAGGATGCCCAGCAATTTATCCGTAAACTGCTTAACTGGAGAAAAACAAAAGAGGTCATCCATACCGGTGAAATGTGCCATTTCCTTCCGTTCGACGGAGTGTATCTCTTTTTCCGGTACAACGATAAGGAAAAAGTGATGGTCGTGCTGAATAAAAACGGAGGGGAAACCTTGCTCCAAACCGGCCGGCTCACCGAAATGCTCCAGGGATGTTCGACCGCCACCGAGATTGTCACAGGGAAAAAATACACCGACCTCCATGCCATCACGTTGCCAGGCAAATCAATCTCCCTATTTGAGCTTCGCTGAACGG
>CAZLDP010000709.1:0-1510 GCA_964558145.1 uncultured Prolixibacteraceae bacterium
CAGACCCACATGCACCCATCCCGACCCTGTGTACTTCATCACCGTGGCCTTATCTCCGTTCCCACCGTCGGCAAAGGCGATGTAAACAGTGTCATTATAGACATCCATCTTCAAATATTTGGCCGTTCCCACCGACAACTTGCCGGTCACCAGATTGGCCGACCAGGTCTGACCAAACCCTTGAACCGAAAACAACAGGACAAAAACCAGAAAAAAGTAAAACTTGCGTCTCATGTCGTCTCAGATTTGTTATGACTTAAATAATTCATTATGCATCCATTACACTCTAAAATATAGGAAATATCTGAGATTTATAGCAAAAAAACCGGTGATAAAATTCCCCGTCAGGTGGGAAAAAAACTATACGACTGTCTTTCAGTATAATAACACAACATGTTATGCAGCACAAAACCGATGGTTCTGCGTTTCTTCTGCAAAGAGTAATTCCTTTCCTGTGGGAAAAACAGAGGCGCTTGCTGAGGCAAATCGTTCAATTTATCCCTATTTTTCCATTTTGCGAAATTAATAACCAAATCCTATTGGATATAAATAAAATACGTTGTAGATTAGAATGATATTTTATAATAATAAAAGACCTATTATTTAAGTCTTTTTATTCTTTTAAATATAATGGCTGACAGTGTTTACATATCCTCAAATATGACTTCTCCTCAAATGGAATTCTTAAAACTTCTGGAAAAATTTGAGATTGAAATCTTTCATATGGAGGAAATTGAAAAGCAACTCAATAAAAAGTTCATCAACTTAAATGAAATACTTGAAAACCTGGAACATAAAGAATTTCTGTCACGGATAGAACGCGGAAAGTATTGTAGGGCATCATTCCGGAATGAGTTTACCATTGGAACATTCGTGGTCAGGGAGGGAGCAATAGCCTATTGGTCAGCGTTAAATACCTATGGGCTTACCGAACAATTTCCAAACACCGTATTTGTTCAGAGCACTCACAAAAAGAGTGATAAAACCATCTTCGGAGTAAAATACAAATTCATTAAAATTCCGGAGACAAAAAGAGAAGGAATTGTCAAAGAAGGTTATGGCAATTACAGTTTTTATATGACAGATTTGGAAAAGACCATCGTGGATTGTTTTGATTTGCCACAGTATTCCGGAGGTTATGCTGAATTGATAAGGGCATTTGCACAAAGTAGGCTTTCATCAAAAAAGTTGATTGCTTACAGTAGGGCAGTTGGTAATATCGCGGCAATCAAAAGAATGGGATTTTTAGCTGAATTGTTTGAAAAGAAAAGGTTAAAAACCTTTATCAGGTATGCAAAAAATCAGGTTAGGGATGCTTACAATCCAATTGACCCCTTTGGAAACGCTTCCGGCAAGTTTAATAGTCGGTGGCGTTTGCGAATGAATATTTCTGAAGAAGAATTGTGTGACATTGTTCAAAGCCAACATTAATAAGAGCCTATGCAAACATCAGAAATCACCCTGTATGACCTGCTGATGAACAGGACAAAAGAGATCCTGATCAATAGTT
>CAZLDP010000710.1:0-1504 GCA_964558145.1 uncultured Prolixibacteraceae bacterium
TATGTGGTATGATTTTACATTAATGTTAGGTTCATTTCTGATAAATCCGAAGAACAATTTCCTTGGTGTTAATTTGAAATTTAAAATTTGATTTTTAAAAAAACAGCGGCGATCGATCAGATGGCCGGCAAGCCGTTAAGCCCACCGGAGCCCCTCCCACACCACTGTGCGTACGGTGCAGTCGAGAACAATAAATGCAGTGATTTCGGGGATGGGTGTACAGTGAAAATGGCAACAATAGTACAGTTGCCCAAATCTGAAATCGGCGATCTTATTGAACCTTTGAACCATTGTTGAACTCTTGAACGCCGGAGGCATTGAACAATTAGCAATTAACAATGAACAATTAACAATTAACAAGTTGAACCTTTGAACGATATGTGTCCCAATCTGTGTGAATCTGTGGATAAATCCTCCAATCTTATTGAACTTTTGATCGGCACGCAGTACTTTTGAACGCCAGAAGGAGAACTACCCGGTAATGGCGGGGGGAAGACCTTTGACCAGAACGGGTTTTTCCTCATGAACCTTCGGGAAAAACATATCCGCAGGGGTTAACCCGCACTCATCGATCATTTGCAGACAATACTCCAACCGTCCCAGATTAGCGGCACCATTGTTCGTGCCAAACGAGAATTTCAATCCTGCCTCTTTGGCTTTCCGGATGAAGGCGGGTGAAGGAATCTTGTATCGGGCGTTGATTTCGATGGCCACATTGTTTTTCTTCAGGACGGCTATCACGCGGTCGATTCGCTCGGGCGTCCACAACTGATCGTATTCCGGCTTCAATGAAGCGGGCAATAGGGTCGGATTGACATAAATGTCGACGGGTTCCCGCGAAAAGATGGCTTCGATCTTTCCAGTCAACTGATCCATAAACTGCTGTTTGTTGTCGACCCAGACCTCCTCCGGGATCCAGATCCGGTTTCTCCTCCCCTTGTAGTCGGTAAAGGTAAGTGCGTCGGTAAACACATAATCAAATTTGGCTATGGCTTCCGGAGAGAAGAGGGTGATCCATTCCCTACCCTCAGCCTGCATCCCCCTGAATATGGGTTTTCCCCTTACGGTGTCCATGTAGGCAGCCAGGGAAATATCATCGGTCACCGGAAACTTCAGTCCGCAATTTGGAGCGATCCCATAGTTGATTCCCAACTGCTGTGAATTCTCAATGGCTTGTTCAATCGTCAGCCCTCCCTTCAGATGGACATGAAAGTCGATCAGCGGGAAATGAGCCTCCATCAGCCGGGTGACCTGTGCATCCCATGTCTCCTCCACTTTCAGGGGAATTTGTTCTCCCGGGGGAAGCCGCTTCACCTTCAGCGATTTCAGTTTCACAGTTCCTGCCTGATGATGCACAGCAAATGTCCCTGACGAAAGAAGCCTTCCGCCCGTGGCGCTGCCCCGCCACGGCTGCCCCGGCTGAATATATTCCATAACCCGGGTCCCGTTGACAAAGGTCTCGGTCAGGTTTCCCGACACCCTGACTGTCAGGGTAAACCATTCG
>CAZLDP010000711.1:0-1500 GCA_964558145.1 uncultured Prolixibacteraceae bacterium
TACGTATGCCTGCTTCTTCCCTTTATTTTACAGTAATGGAACCTACATTTCCAAAGCCCTGAACTGCCGCAGTCGATTTGCGCGGATCCATATTTATTTTTTTCATGGCTTCCAAAGCAGCGGTATTCACACCACGACCTGTTGCTTCCACTCTTCCTTCAGAACCTCCGAGATGGAGAGGTTTTCCGGTAACTACCCCTGGTGTAAATGCACCTTTTATTTTTGAATATTCATCCACAATCCAGGCCATTTCACGCGGACCTGTCGCTACATCCGGAGCAGGAATGTCCTTATCGACACCAAACACATCGCTCATTGCAGCTGTGTAAGCACGTGTAAGTCTTTCCAGTTCTCCTTCCGATAATTTAGAAGGGTCAACAGTAATACCGCCTTTTGCACCACCATATGGAATATCTGCAATCGCACATTTCCATGTCATCCAGGCAGCGAGTGCTTTTACTTCATCCAGATTCACTTCCAGTGAATAACGAATTCCCCCTTTCGATGGTCCGCGACTGGCATTGTGAACGATGCGATAGCCTTCAAATACTTTGACTTTTCCATCATCCATTTTCACCGGTAAACTTACCAGGTATTGTCTGTGAGGAGTTTTGAGTACATTGTATGTATCATCATCCAATCCAATAATCTTTGCAGCAACATCAAATCGCTGGATCATTGACTCATAGGGGTTGTTTGTGTCTTTTGACACAGCACCGGTACTCGTTTTTTCTTTTGATTCCGCAGTAATCATCTTTTATGAATAAGGGCGGCAAAGGTAGGCTTTTAGAAACTGTCAGTGCTTCTGGAGCTATGCTCGAACCAATTTGTTTTTAATATTAGAATCAAATACCTTATTATCAGTGGGGTATGAAACCCTCAATAGAAATGATTTTTCTCATGTCTTGATGGACATGGCTTTAAATTGAATAGAAAGGCATTTGAATACACTCTCAAAAAATCAGATGTAGATCGAGAAGGGAATTCAAAGAGGTGAATCAGGCAAACATTAGCAGATAGAAGAAAACAAAAGGTGCTGCTATAAAAAGCCCATCGAATCGATCCAAAACGCCACCATGACCGGGAAGTAAAGAGGAAGAATCCTTAATCTTTATACTTCTTTTAAAAAGTGATTCGACCAGATCACCCAGGGTACCGGTGATAATTATTATTCCTGCAATGATGAACCAATTCTCAGGATCCAGATTCGTATAATACTTCGAAATGATAAAGGCAACAGCAATGGCAAGAACGATTCCACCACCAACACCTTCCCAGGTTTTCTTTGGAGAAATTCGTTCAAATAATTTTGTTCGTCCGATCCATCTTCCTGCAAGGTATGCACCGGTATCATTAGCCCACAATAGGAGAAAAAATCCGATGATATTTGTTCCGTGATAAATTTCCTTGTTGTGTCCCTGGAAAGATATCAGATAAAACATAAATACAGGAGCAACAATGTAAAATATGCCGAGTAAAGTGTAGGCAATATTTGTAAAT